>CACXQO010000005.1 GCA_902769815.1 uncultured Bacteroidia bacterium
TGTTTTTTTCATAACAAAATCTTGAACGGCAAAAATAAACTATTATCTGATACGAGCGGAATCGGTTTTTATTGTATTTTTGCGCAAAATAAACTTTGTTGATTTATAGATTTCACAGAAAATGAAACGTTTCGCGATTATTGCCTTCATTGGCATGATGATTTTTGGCTTTCTCGGTCATGCAATTGCCCAACGATTACAAGGAACTCCCGATTTGGGAGGGAAAGTTGTCTATGGCGGAACCTTCGGTTTCGGCCTAAATACCAGCTACCTTCGACTGTCAATTGCACCCCAAATAGGCTACAGAATTTTCAATCCTTGGGAAATTGGGGTTCGTGGCATCTATGATTTGGACTGCTTGTTCGATAGGTGGCATGGCAATACCTATGGCCATTATTTTGGTGTGGCTCCATATACGAGTATTCAGATTTACAGGGGGTTGTTTCTCCATGCCGAGGACGAGATTCTGTATGGCATCAGAAGATGGAACCGCCAAACGGTATCCCAAAAATGGTACAATACGGTCTTTGTGGGCGGCGGAATCCGGCAATATGCCGAAAATGGCAGTTATGTGTATTTCTTGGCGCTTTATAATCTCAGTTGGGGCCTTCTCCAACCCAATAGCTCTATGGATACTCCCTATGCCTCACCCTTCACGATCCGAGTGGGCTATTGCTTTTAATCAGTTGATAGTTAGCAGTTGCGCCAGTTGATAATTTTCAACTTTCAACTCTCAACTAAAACATCCGCTCCAATTCCCGCTTCGAGTCCTTGGTTTTCAGGCTTTCGCGCTTGTCATAATAGTGCTTGCCTCGTGCAAGGGCGATGTCGAGTTTGGCCAAGCCGTTCTCATTAATAAATAAGGTGACGGGCACGATGGTGAAGCCTTTTTCCTGCACTTTGTTTTTCATTTTGCGCAGTTCGCGGGCGTTGAGGAGCAGCTTGCGGTCGCGCTTCGGGTCGTGGTTGTTGTAGGTGCCTTGGGCGTATTCGGCGATGTGCATCCCAATGACAAACAGTTCGTTACCCTTGAAACTGCAATACGAATCAGCCAAACTTGCCTTGCCTCCTCGGATGGACTTGATTTCCGTGCCGGTAAGCACGATGCCCGCAGTGAGGGTTTCCACGAGGAAATATTCAAACGAGGCGCGTTTGTTCTTTATCTTGATATTGTTGGTGTTCTTTTTGTCCATAGCGGCTGCAAAAGTAAATAATTTCGGCGAAACTGACCAAAAAACCGTACTTTTGTCGCTATGAATACGATAGGTCACATTTTTAGGCTAACCACTTTCGGCGAGTCGCACGGAGCGGCCATAGGCGGTGTCATCGACGGCTGCCCTTCACAATTGAAATTGAATTTCGATTTCATTGATTCTGAACTCAATAGGCGCAAGACGGCGCAATCTTCAACCGCTTCGCAACGCAAGGAATCCGACCGTGTTGAATGGCTTTCGGGCTTGCTCGATGGCGTGACTTTAGGCACTCCGATTGCCTTCATGGTGCGCAATGAGGACTGCAAACCAGAGGATTACGAGAACTTGAAAGATGTTTATCGTCCTTCGCACGCCGATTTCACCTACGAACAGAAATACGGCCTCCGCGACTGGCGCGGTGGGGGTAGGGCTTCGGCACGCACCACCTTGCCGATGGTGGTGGCTGGTGCCATTGCCAAACAGATTTTGAATGAGAAGGGCATCAAGATTTATGCTGAAGTGATTTACATCGGGGATGTGGAACAGACTAAAAGAGAAGGAGATACGGTAGGTGGAATCGTGGAGTGTCGTATTACGGGCGTTCCTGCGGGTTTGGGCGATCCAATGTTCGGCAAATTCTCTGCTGAGTTGGCCCATGCCATGTTTAGCCTGCCCGCCGTGAAAGGCTTTGAAATCGGCGATGGTTTCGCATTGGCTAAGATGAAAGGCTCAGAGGCCAACGACACCTTTATTAATATGGACGCGAGACTACGGGACACGGGACGTGGGACTGAGGACTTGAGGATTTGTACTGCGACTAACCATTCCGGCGGTATTCAGGGCGGTATCACCAATGGCAACGACGTGGTTTTTCGTGTGGCTTTCAAGCCGATTCCGAGCATTTCGAAGCCCCAACAAACCGTGAATCGTGGAGGCTATGGCCGCGTTGGTGACGGTGGATATGATGCTATTGCAAGGTCGTTGAAGAATAAAAGTCGTCAAGAAAATTGCCAAATTCTTGATAAAGTCGTCAAGAAAATTGCCAAATTCTTGATAAAGTCGTCAAGAAAATTGCCAAATTCTTGATAAAGTCGTTAAGAAAATTGCCAAAATTGTTTGTAATTCATTAAAAATGTGTATTTTTGCGCATTGATTCAAAAATTTGCAGTTATGAGGCGTAAAATATTGAAGAAAATGTTGGAGTGGAAGGCACTTTCTGACGACACACGTAAGCCTCTCATATTGGAAGGGGCGCGTCAGGTGGGGAAGACTTGGTTAGCTCGCGAACTCGGTAAAACCGCTTTCAAGAATTATGTCGAAGTCAATTTTGAGGATGTGGAAGAGATGCGAAGCCTGTTTGAAGCGGATTTCGACATCAATAGGATACTTATGGCTATACAGTCGGCGACGGGTCAGAAGATTGTGGCAGGTGAGACTTTGTTGTTTTTCGACGAAATACAACATGCACGTCGCGGCTTGCTTTCGTTGAAGTATTTTAGGGAGAAAGCACCTCAATATCATGTTGTTGCGGCTGGTTCATTGTTAGGTGTCATCGACCATAAAGACGATTCTTTTCCGGTCGGGAAAGTTGATTTCTTGAACGTTTTCCCGCTTTCTTTTGAAGAGTTTTTGGATGCTTTGGGGAAAGAAGGGCTGACGCAAATTCTCAAATCAAACGACCCAGTGAGCATCAATGCCTTTTCCTCGCAGTTTTCCGATTTGTTGCGGCAATATTATTATGTGGGAGGCATGCCAGAGGCAGTTCTGGCTTTCGTCAACGAATCGGATTATAAAGCCGTCCGTAAAGTACAGATGTCGATTTTGAAGTCGTATGAGCATGATTTCTCCAAGCATCCTCCCAAAGAGATTGCAAAACGGATGTCGCTGCTTTGGAACGCCATTCCTTCCCAATTGGCCAAAGAGAACAAAAAATTCATCTATTCAGCAATCAAATCGGGAGCGAGAGGGCGCGATTATGAAACGGCTGTGCAATGGCTGTGCGATGCGGGAATGGCATATAAAGTCACGAGGGTGAAGACTGGCGACTTGCCTTTGGCAGGCTTTGAGGACGCTGATTCTTTCAAATTGTATGTGCTCGACATTGGCTTGCATGGCGCGATGGCTGGTTTGAGTGCGCGGTCGTTGATGCAAGGGAACGGTTTTCTTGAGCAATACAAAGGCGCACTTACCGAACAATATGTGCTTCAAGAACTTATGCTGTTCAATGAAGTCAAAATCCATTATTGGACACCTGATCAAAGTATTGCGGAAGTCGATTTTGTGATACAAATGGAAGACGCCATCATTCCAATAGAGGTCAAGGCCGAACGAAACCTTCAAGCCAAGTCGTTGAAGGAATTTGTCAAACGCTACAAGCCAGAATCTGTAATCCGCACATCGATGGCATCTTACGAAAAGGGGAACAACATCATCGATTTGCCCTTGTATGCGTTTTCATTGCTGCCCAAGTTGGTCGGACAGGAACCCGATTGACGGTTCTACCTTGTCGGATTCAAACTCTGACGAGCGTATGGCACCAAATCTTGGCTTGCAAAGTCGCCTTTCAAGAATTTGAAATAGCCGGCCACGGCGACCATTGCGGCGTTGTCGGTGGAATAGGAGAGGCGAGGGATGAAAACTTTCCAGTGGTATTTTTTGCCGAGGGCAAGCATGGCATCGTGAAGGCCGCTGTTGGCACTCACGCCCCCAGCGATGGCCACCGTCTTGATACCGGTTTGCTTGCTGGCTTTCACCAATTTGTTCATCAAAATGTCGATGATGGTTTTTTGCACTGAGGCGCAAAGGTCTTCTTTGTTTTCCTCGATGAAGTTCGGGTTGAGTTTCAGGTTGTCGCGGACGGTGTACAAGATGCTGGTTTTCAGTCCGCTGAAGCTGTAGTCCAAGTCGGGGATTTGGGGCTTGGCGAAGGTGAAGGCATCGGGATTGCCGATTTTGGCCAACTTGTCAATGACAGGTCCGCCAGGATAAGGCAGGCCGAGGATTTTCGCGGTCTTGTCGAAGGCCTCGCCCGCCGCGTCGTCGATGGTCTTGCCGATGACTTCCATGTCGAAATAGTCCTTTACGACCACGATTTGGGTGTGGCCGCCCGACACGGTGAGGCACAAAAACGGGAAATCAGGCACTTCGGTATGGGTGTCGTCGGTGGCGAAATGCACCAAAATATGCGCGTTCATGTGGTCGATTTCCACCATCGGGATATTCAAGGTTTGCGCGAAAGCCTTTGCAAATGAGGTGCCTACGAGCAACGAACCTAAAAGTCCGGGGCCGCGCGTAAAAGCGATGGCGGATAACTGATTTTTTTCTATTTTTGCAGTCTTCAAGGCAGTGTCGATGACGGGGATGATGTTCTGCTGGTGGGCACGCGAAGCAAGCTCTGGAACAACGCCGCCGTATTGCTCGTGGACTTTCTGACCAGCAATGACATTGGAGAGTACACGGGTGCCTTGAAGCACAGCGGCTGAGGTGTCGTCGCAAGAGGATTCGATGCCTAAAATGTATTCGTTCATGGGTTTCAATTTGGAGGGTCAAAATTATTAAAAAAAAGATTATCCATAGCATTCTGATTTTGTTTACGGTGCTGATTGCCATCATCGTGAGCGTTTTCGTTGCCATACAAGACCCTATTATTCAGAAGTTTGCGGTGCGTTTTGCCGGTGGTTTCCTTTCGGAAAAAACAGGAGCCGACATCAAAGTGGGACGCTTGGCTGTTACGCCCGATTTGCGCATTTTTATAGATGATGTTACTGTCAAGGACTTGAAAAACAATAATTTGGCAGTAATCGGTGCTTTGCGTACCAAAATCGACATCGGCGACCTGCTTGAAGGCAAAATCCACCTTGGAAGCGTGGAATTGCGCAACACGGAGGCCAATTTGATACAATATGAGGGCGAGAACCAACTCAATTTCGCCTTTTTGGTGGATGCCTTTGCCTCCGAAACGGTGAAGGAAAAGGAATCGAAACCTATGGCCATCGTCATTGACAGGATTTCGCTGAAAAACATCGATTTCGTGTTTTGGAACCAAAACAAGGACCGACCCGATAAAACCGAGCGAAACCTTATGGACTATGCCCACCTCGACCTTGACGACATCAATCTGGAAGTCAGGGATTTCAGCATGTATGGCGACTCCATTAACGCCAACATCGGTCTGCTTAGTGCGAAAGAACTTAGCGGACTGGAACTGAAGCACTTGAAGGCCGATGCTGTCATCTGTCAGAAAGGCATTTTCCTCAACGGATTGCAGATGGAGACCAACAATAGCCTTTTCGACTTGGACCTTAGCATGTTATTCAACGGTTTCGATGACTTCGACAGTTTTGTCGATTCCGTTGTCTTTGATGCGACCATCTATCCGACCGATGTTCTGCTTTCCGACATTGGCGTATTTACGGAAGTAATGTACAAAATGCCTGACCGTCTGCAATTTGAGGGGCGTTTTACGGGGCCTATCGAGCATTTCCGCGTCGATAACTTTCAGGTGAGATTCGGCAGGTCCACCATGATTCAAGGCAACATCAGTATGCACCCGCTGGATTTTGAGAACGGCTATCACACGCTGAATATCAGGAATATGCAGTTCTCTTATGACGATTTGGCGAATTTCTATATTCCTTCCAGCACGAAAACCATTCCGATGCCTGAGTCGTTGCGCCCGATGGATAAGGGACGTATCTCTTTGAATTTTAAGGGTTCGTACAGCAATTTCGTTTCCGACATTACCCTCACTTCAGGCATTGGCGACATTGATGCCTCCATTGCCCGTGCCAATAGCGCGAAGGGCGACAATGTGTTTTCGGGCTTCATCAATGCCGAGCGAGTGAAGGCAGGAACTGTGGCTAATGCCTCAAAATTTGTTGGCGATCTCGACCTGAATGCCAATTTTATGGCCAAATTCCCCAAAAACGGCAAACCTGAGTTTAGAGTGGACGGCAATGCCTATCATGCAGAATTGCTGGGCAATCGCATCGACATTATCAAGATGGACGGGGCGATGCAGGAGAACCGTTTCAACGGCAACTTGACGGTGAACGACAATAGCCTTTACCTCGATTTCAACGGCATGATTGATTTCGTCGACCCCAAACATCCCAAGTCCGACTTTGAGGCCATCATCCGCAATGCCGACCTGCACGCGCTGAAGATTTTCAACGAAGACTCCATCTCGCAAATCAGCACGAAAATCTACGTGAACATGACCGGCTTCGACATCGACAACCTTGAAGGCGTGCTACATCTCGACAGCACACTTTACACCGATAGCCGTGGTCAGTATTTCATGAAAGACTTCAACGCATCCATCATCGACGATAACCTGATGCAACGCCGCATCAAAGTGAACTGCGACTTCCTCGATTTTGAGATGGCCGGCAAGGTGAATTTCGCCCACCTGATGCCTGTGCTCAACGAATTCGGCAACTCTTTCGTCAACTTCCCCATTTGGAAAGGTGACATGGAAAAGTTCCAGAAAATCAGGGAGAAAAACGATGTGGAGCAGGATTTCATCGTCCAACTCAACCTGAAAGACACCAAGACCATCAGCCGACTGATGATGCCTTCGCTGAAGGTGGCGAAAAACACCTCAGTGAACGCCACATTCACCTCGCAGTCGCGAATGCTCAACCTTACGGCACGCTCGAAGAGCATTATGTTTGGCGACCTGACTATCAACGACTTTGAATTGAAAAATTTCAACACGCGAAAAACACTGTTCGGCTCTCTTTCGGTGGGCGAAATCGCTTGGAGCAACATCTCCGAAAAAGACACGATTGTGCTTGGAATAGAGAACCTTTCGATACGATCGAGAATGACCAACGACACCATCGCCACAAGTATCAGTTGGGATGATCAGGACGAAGAAGACCACAACAAATCGCAGATTGACACTTATTTCCATCCCCACGAGCATGGTGGAATTTTCTCCATCACCTCAGCGGAAATGCTCATCAACGACTCGCTTTGGAAGGTATCACCCAACAACTTTGTCGACATTACCAATGGCCGTGTGGCCATCTCCAATTTGATGTTTGCCCATCATTCGCAATCCATTAGGGTTGATGGCTATGTGCCCATGAATGAAAGCGATACCATTTCGTTGCACCTCCAAAAGTTCGATATTTCCAATCTCGATTTCCTCTTTAAAGGCTTCAACATTGACGGTTTCATTTCGGGCGACGCTTTGGTGAGCAGCCTGAAAGCAGATCCGATGGTGTTGGCCAACCTTGACATTCAGCGGATTGCGGTGAATGGCGACAATGTAGGCAATGCCTTGGTTTCGAGTTTATGGAACAACGATAACAAGTCCATCGACCTGAAAGCGAACATATACGACCAGCGGAAAAAGACCCTGAATGTTTACGGCTCCTATTACACGGCGCGAAAGACCGACAACCTTGACTTTACCGTGGAATTGGACTCCTTGCAACTCAATATCCTCAGCCCTTTGCTGACAGGTGTCGTGACGCGGATGCAAGGTTACGGAAATGGTCAAATTGACATTACAGGTTCGATTAAACAACCTGATATTCAAGGTTATATATCCATGAAGGACGGTGGTTGCAAAATTGGCTACCTGAACACTTTCTACACTTTCAGTCCTACCATCAAGGTTGACAACAAGACCATCGCTTTTGAGAATATGGTGCTTACCGATACTTTAGGCAATACTGCTATTGTGGAGGGAAAAATCAACCATAACAATTTGAAAGACTTCAACTTGGACTTGAAACTCCATCCACGAGACTTCTTGGCTTTGGCCACTTCGAGCAAGGACAACAACACCTTCTATGGCACGGCAGTGGCCGATGGCCTGATTAGCGTGACCGGACCGTTCAACAACATCAAATTGAGCATTGACGCCCTAACACGTCGAGGCACCCATGTCACCATTCCGCTCAATCGTTCTAGTACGGTGAAAGACAATGACTTCATTGTTTTCGTCAACAATGCGGCAGTGGATGAAGACGAGGAAGAAATACTCAAAAAAGAGGAAAAGCCGAAGAGCAATTTCAGTATGAAACTCAACGTGAAAGCCACCGATGATGCCAATCTGAAAATCATTCTTCCGGGCAAACTTGGCACCATTGAGGCTTCTGGCAACGGCAATGTGAAGATGAACACTGCCACTTCGGAGGACTTTACGATGTTTGGCGACTACACTATCAAGTCGGGACGCTTCCAACTGACCCTTATGGACGTGGTTACGAGGATGTTCAACCTGAAATCGGGTGGCACGCTTTCGTGGTCGGGCGACCCCACCAAAGGCATTATCGACGCTACGGGTGCCTATTCCGTTAAAGCACCGCTTTCTGGCTTGGGCGTGCCAATCGATTCTACCGCCAATTCCAATGTCAATGTGGAATGTTTGATTCACCTTAAAGGTGCATTGCTCAACCCGACCATCACTTTCGGAATGAATCTGCCTAATACCTCCGAGGACATCACGCAAACGGTGTTTTCGGTTGTCGACACTACCAACCAAGCAGTGATGACTTCGCAAGCGTTGTCGCTGCTGGTGTTGGGCTCTTTCGCTAACGTTGCTGGTGGAGCCGCAGATTCATGGAGTCTTTCCAATATGATTGGCGCGAGTACGCGGTTTGACATTACCAACAACCTCAATTTGGGGCTTCGTTACCAGTCGGGCAATTACAATACCTACGACGAGTATCAGTTGGCTTTGCATACCGAGCTTTTCGAGAACCGCCTGACCATCGAGACCAACCTTGGCATGATGACCGCCAACAATCCCAATGCGAGCAATGCTTCAAGCATTGTCGGTGAGTTTGACTTGTACTACAAGTTAACCCGCGATGGGCGACTTCAAGCCCATTTCTACAACCATTCCAACTACAACTCGAACTTCAACAGCATTGCCTTCGACAAGAGGGCGCCCTACACGCAGGGACTTGGTTTGTCGTACAGCCGCTCGTTCAACACCCTTCGCGACTTGTTCAAGAGGCGTAAGCCCGTTGCGCCTAACCAACCGCTCATCAATCCCCGAAGGAAAGGAAACAACTGATTATCATGGAAAAAGCCGCCAATTTCAAGGTCTTTCAAGCCTCAGCAGGCGCGGGAAAAACCTTCACGCTCATCAAGGAATATTTGAAACTTTGCCTCAAGGACGAAGGTTCGGTAGCCAATTTCAGGAATATCCTTGCCATCACGTTCACCAATGCCGCCGCCAACGAAATGAAGGCCAAAATCGTGAACTCGCTTTGCGAAATTATTGACAGCAAGGCACTTGACCCGAAATCAATGGAAGCGAAATTGGTGGAGGAATTGGGCATTTCCGATGCGGAACTAAAACGCAACGCGCAAAGCCTGTTGACCCGTATCATGCACGATTACAGCAGTTTCTGTGTCAGCACGATTGATGCTTTTGTGCAGAAACTGTCGCGGAGTTTTGCCCACGACTTGGGTTTGCCGAGCCAATACACCGTCAGCATCGATACGGACGAGGTGGCGGAAACGATTACCGAGAACTTAGGCCTGAGAATCAGCGACAAAGACGATTTCCTGACCCGATTGTTGGTCGATTTCAGCAACAACCAATTCGACAACCAACGCTCGACGGCCATCGAAAGCCAACTCACCGACTTCATCACGAAACTGATGACCGAGAAGGCTTACCAGAAAGATGAAGACAACAACATCAAGAACGCAGCACAATACAAGCAAACGCTTGATTTCCTGAATGGGAAAGTGCGCCACTTTGAGCAACACCTGAAGGATCTTTTGGACAAGTTCACAACGCTTGAGCGTGATTTTGGCCTTCGCGACGAGCATTATTCCTACGGGAAAAACGGTTTTGTGGGTTTTGTAAGGAAACTCTCGAAAAAGGTGTATGAGCAGCCAAGCAGCCGTTTCAATGCGGTGCTTGAAAAACGTAATTGCCTCTCGAAAGAGGCTGAAAAACAATTGGGTAAGGCACAAGCCGAGGCCGTCAACGCGGCTTTGCTGCCCGTGCTTGATGAGCTGAAAGCGTTTTATGAAGAGGAGTTGGGTAAGTTCTTGTTTTACAGGTCGCAGCGCGACTTACTTTATCTTTATGCGCTTCGTGCGCAGATTCGGGTTGAGTTTGACCAATTGGCCAACGAAGATGAAGTGGTTCACATTTCCGAGTTCAACAAACTGCTCAATTCGATGATGGGCGATTTTTCGGTTCCATTTGTGTATGAGCGCATTGGCGAGCATTTCCGCCATGTGTTTGTGGATGAGTTTCAAGACACCTCCATTTTGCAATGGCAGAACCTTTTGCCGCTGATTGACAACGGATTGGCTGCCGGACAGATGAGCATGGTGGTGGGAGACGGCAAGCAGTCCATCTATCGTTTTCGCAGCGGCGAGGTGGAGCAAATCGTCAATTTGCCAGAGATTTATGCTTTGCCCAAGGATGAACGCGAGGCGGCTTTTGTGCAGTATGAGCAGAATTTGAAGGACAATTTCGCTTTCAAGAATTTGGACACCAATTACCGCTCGTTTGCGAATGTGGTCGATTTCAACAATGCCTTCTTTGAGGCTGTTTATCAGCAGCTTGCGCCTGAATCGCAAAAGGTGTATGTGGCAGAGAAGCCCGGTACCAGTGAAGGCGTGAGCATTTTCCAAAAAAAGGCCAAAACCGAAGGTGGTTTGGTGCAAGTGGAACTCTATGATGCTGAAAGCCAACCAGATTATTGCTTTGATAGGGTAGAGGCCGTCATCCGCGACCTGACCGAAAACCAAGGCTATCAATACTCAGACATCACCTTGCTCACACGCAAGTCGGACTATGGCTCCGAAATGGCCAATTTATTGAATGATAGGGGAATACCCGTCATTTCGCAAGTTTCGATTTTGCTGAAATCATCAGATAAGGTTCAGTTGATGGTGTGTACATTGCGCTATTTGATTTATGTCGACAATGAACCGAATGTCGCCAATGTGTTGCATTACTGGAAACTGACACAAAATCCTGATTTTGAAGGTGATGTCAGTGGCTGTTTTGACGATGTGAAAGCCATTGCAAAAGGCGAGAAAGCGATGGAAACCGTGTTGGGCATAGGCGAAGCGGGTGTGCTTCAAACCGCTCTTTCCAAAGCTACCTGCCTCTACGACCTTTGCTCCAACTTGTTGAGAATCTTCCGTTTCGACACCGTACGAGATGCGTTTTTGAACTACTTTATGGAGGAGGTTTTCAAGTGGCAGACGGGAGCGAAGGAGGGCATTGCCGAGTTCTTGTCGTTTTGGGACAAGAAACAGGATGTGCTTGCCGTGAAGTCGGTGAGCGGCAATGCGGTGAATATCATGACGATACACAAATCGAAGGGCTTGGAGTTTCCCGTGGTCATCTATCCCGAGGCCATCATCGATTTGGACGAAAAACTGAATCCAAGCAAATCGGCGGAGGAATGGCTGCGACCTGAAGAATTGGGATTCGTCCCGATTCCAAATTTGGAGAAAGTGTTGTTCAAATTGGACAAAAATGCCGAAAACATGGGCGAGTTGGCATCGCAAAAAGTTGAAAAAGAGAAGGAAAGCAACCGTTTGGACAATCTCAACCTGCTCTATGTGGCTTTCACCCGTGCCGTGCAACGTCTTTACATCATCGCTAAGCAAGGCAAGTCCGAAAAGCCCAATATCATCCGCGATTTCCTAAAAGACGTGGAAGACCATCAAGTGCCTGATGATGAGACTTTAATCTATCGTTTTGGAGATGATGGTTTCAGGAATCCAAAGGAGAAAACAGGGAATGATGTTGCGGAAACACTGACGGATTCGGTTTCGGCGGATTGGTTCCAGAAAATCACCGTCGACCCTGACCCGACTGTGGTTTGGCATTCCAAAAGTGAGCGTTGGTTGCCTCGCGAATGGGGTGAATTGGTGCATCAAATTTTGTCGAAAATCCGCTTTGCCGATGAAATGGAATCGGTGTTGTCACCTTATATTTCAAATGGCACGATTGACGACGAAACCGCAGACTGGATTCGTAACAAGTTCAACCAAATGGCTCACAACGAGCAGATTGCACCAGCCTTTTTCCCTTCTGCCAAGGTGAAAACCGAGTGCGAAATCCTTCACAAAGTCGAAATCCGCCGCCTCGACCGCTACGCCGAATTGCCCGATGCCATCTATCTCCTTGATTACAAGACTGGTAAGAAAGACTTGAAACACAATAAGCAGCTGAATGACTATATGGCGGCCATCAGGAGTTTGAGTGATAAAGAGATTCGGGGGTATTTGGTGTATTTGTTGGAGGATGGGATTGAGGTGGTCAAAATTTGAGTTTGCCACATTTTGCTTACTGGATTAAGCAAATTTTGTTCAAAAATGCTTAATAGATTAAGCAAATTTTGTGTTTTTTATTCAAAAATGCTTAATAGATTAAGCAAATTTTGTGTTTTTTATTCAAAAATGCTTATTGGATTAAGCAAATATTGAGAAGTTCGGGCGGATTTCTGATTCCGCCCGAACAGGGTTCCTATTCCTTTATTACTTTGTCCGAAAACACCTTCCCATTATCCAAAACAACGCGCATCGTGTAAGCACCAGCCACCAAGCCTTGCAGATTAAGGCTTTCCAAGCCCTTGCTTTGGGTGCGCACCAAGCGGCCTTGGAGGTCGTAGAGTTCTATTTTTGTGGGTTTTACGTCGGGGGAATATTGCAAGTGAAGTTCGGTTTGGGCTGGGTTGGGGTAGAACAAGTAAGGGCGGACGATGGCTTCGGCCTCGGGAGTGCCGATGGTGCCATCGTCGTGGACGAAATACAAAAAGAAATTGTAGGGTTCTTCATCCATTTGGACATTCCCTCCAATCAAAAAACCATCTTTTGTCAGGCTCATCCGACAATAGGTATGAAGGTAGCCTATTGTTGAATACCATGATCCGAAGCAATACCGCTGCCATATGATGTTCAGATTGGTGTCCAACTTCGCAATCCCAATCCATCCTCTGCTTATTGAAGAATTTGCATTGGTGCGATAGGCGAAATAGAGATTGCCGTCTGTCGCTTTTTTTAATCCGATGGGATAGCCATACATTGCTGAATTCGAGTAGATTGGCTGAGATTCGAACAAGGCATTGCCGAGACACTCATAGGTTGTCTTGTCATATTTCATAATGCAAGCCCCATTCCTCGTTATGTTATGGCGTTCGTATTGTCTGACTTCAAGAAAAGTTCCATCATCAAGTAACATGATATCGAGTTGAGGGTAGTTCTCGGTATACTGAATGTCTGGATAAGGCTGATATACATCCCCGTAATGGTTTTCCATCACAATAGATTCTTTGTAGTTCAACAGAGAATCAATCACATGATACTTGATAAAGGGTTCAGGTCCTCCTACCATCTCAAATAAGGCGTATTCTCGGGGTGAATTGTTGAAAACGCCCATGGTACGGCTTCCTCTAATACTAGTGTTATTACCCAACAAGTTTGGAAAAACTGTTTTCTCCTTCAGAGTGCCGTCAAGACCTACACGGGCAATGATGGGAGAATTCCATTTTCCATATAATAAATACATAAGAATGATATTATCATCGTCAAGCATGATGCTACACAGCCTTTCAACAATGGTGTCTTCAAGATGTACCATAAGTGCATCATTGTGGTTTTGAAAACTTAGGTTCTCATCGAATTGGCTGATGCGCAGCCAAGTATTGCCCTTGTCGCCAGCACAAGTCACATGACTGTAAACAAGTTTTGCAAAAATATAGTCGTTGCCTCCAGGGTTTTGTGCCAATAAGGAACGAGAACCTTTGTCATAACGATAGCGGAAGTCCTTGTCAACATTTTGTCCCAATAAAGATAGAGGGTCGTCTTCAATGAAAACATTATCCGTTTCAACGAAAACCGAGTCGAGAACAGAATTATTTTGAGGCGAGATTTTGTAAAACCAGTCGCCAATGCAACGGTTTTCTGCTTGCGATCTCAACGGTAACTCCATCAGAAGAGTCCCGTCGCGCATCTCTACGAAAGTGGGAAAGTTGAAAACAACATCTGTATTTCCATCGGCACCGACAATGCGCATAAGGAGAGAATCGCGGGAATAATCTTGGGCTTGGGCGAAAGACATGGCCATTATAAATGCTGAAAAAAGGAATAGTTTTTTCATGGTGAACATGTTTTTGGGATTATTTAGACAAAAAGCAAAAAGTTGAAAGAGCATTTCAAATGAAACAATCATGGTTTTCTTTGTCTTCCATATAAGTTATGGAGATGTTTTCTGTGTTTAATGCCTGAGCATTCCATGTGCAGAGGCCAAAGGCGCAAAGGCCAGCGAGGATTAATGCTTTTTTCTTCATAGTTGTTTGAATTTTGTTGTTCTACATGTTGTGACATTTGTTTTTCGTGATGATTTTCACGGTGCAAAAATGCAGCACGGATAATGGCCTCCGAACCTCATTACGAACTTTTTCTGTCGGAAAAAATCGCAATTTGCTGTAAATGTACAAGATGAAAAATCCACATTACGAACTTTTCTTCAAAGATTACGAACTTTTTTCAGAATTGCAAATCGGGAAAAGGGTATGAATATTGAGTTTTTCAGTTTTTCTGATGCTGTATTGCATCAGATGCCTGCATTTTTTTCCTCACACTATTGCGCCACTTGTCAACCATGTGTACGCTTTTGTTGAACATGAGTGCTTCGTCCTCGCGCGATATGTTGAAATAGGACAATATGAAATCCTTCTGCTCCATTTCGGTCAGTTCAGGATGTTGCAATTTGAGGTTTTCTCTGACATCAGGATAAAGGGTGTCAAATACTTCCATCAAGGCATCCCATCGGTCAGCCCTTCCGAAAACAGCATCGTTCAATGCTCCTAAATACGCTTTTTCTCCTTTATTGTCCAAATAGATACCCAACTTTCGCATGATGAGCGCTTCCTTGGTTAAAGCGTCAGAAAGCCTTTGGGCGTATTCCAAACGGGCTTTTTCTGTTTCTTCATACTTTACAATCAAATCTTGATGCGCTTTAGAATCGGCATTATGCTTCATGGACAGGCTCATCACCGTTTGTTCGCTGGTTTCATGTTTCTGTTGCAGTTCCTTGTGTTGCTGCAAGAAATGGAACAGACTTGCCTTTGCTTCGGCTTCCTGTTTGCGGATTTTGGCTATACGGATTTGTGAAACCGCCAATGCTGCCAAGCCAATTATGGACAAAACGCTGATGAAGGTGATGAAATGCTGTCTCCGAATTAGTTTCCGATTCATTTCGTTTTGTAGGCTTTCATAGTCGTATTGTTGTTGGACTCGATACGTGTTTTGCTCTTGTCTCTGAAACATCACCTCATATAAGGCATTTCCATGTTTTTCACGCCACATCAAGGCTTTGGGCGCATCCCCCTGACTTTCTGCAAAACGAGAAAGCGCATTATAGGCAGACACTTTGGTTTCATTTTTCACATTGGCGGTAGGCAAGATTTCTTCCAGACAATGATAATACAACGTCGCGGAATCTGTATTGTCTTTGGCCATAAAGGTTTTACCCATATTGAGATAATAAATAAAGGATTCTGTATCATTAAAATCAGAATCTTTGGCTGTTTGCCTTAAACAATCAATGGCTTGGTCATATTGTTGCTGCTGACGATACAAAACTGCATAATTGTTCAATGCTCTACTTTTCAGTTTTATAATTTGGCTTTTTTCCGAAAACATAAGACTTTGTTGCAGACATGTTTCGGCCTCTTCATAATCACCTTGTATCATGTAACACACAGCCATCATGTTCTGTACCAATGCTTTGTCAGCATAACGCTTACCCAAACAATTATCGGCTATTATCAGCAAATCCAGAGCGTCTTTCTCCATGCCATCATCATACAACAACCTACTCATTAAGCACTCCGCCTGCGCCACCGTAAGGCTATCGCCCACAAACCCGCCATACCGCTCGGCATCCTTAAACGACTGCATGGCGGCGCTTTTTTCGTTGTAGTGCTGCTGTACAAAGCCGCTGTAGAGCGCGGCATGGGCGGCCTTGTCGTATTGCTCCTTGCCTGCATAGTAAGCAGCGGCACGCTCAAGGTCGGGGCTGGTGCTGAGGAAGGGTTTGTCGTCGAAGAAATCGTCATCCATCACGGGCGGAATTTCCTGTCCACGGTCGCCAAACAGAGCCTCGGCTTGCAGCAGGGCCATGCCCATGCGTTGCCGCTCGCTGAAATAGACTGGTATGTGCAAAACGCTGTCAATCAGGCTCGCTGTGCTGTCGGGTAGGGTGTCAAACAGTTGCTCGGCTTGGCGCAACATGCGCCTCGCCTCGCGCTGCGGGCTGTGGCAGGCGGCTAGGGCCAGCAGCAAAACTATTCCTATTAATAAATGCCGTTTCATCTTTGCAGAAATAGTATGGTTATTTCGTCCCGCAAAAGTAGTAAATTCTGTGAAAACCAAAAAAACAGCCCCCGATTTCTCGGAGGCTGTTTTGCATTATAGGAATGAACCCAATTACTTGGCTCTCTCTTCCTCAATGGCGGCTTGGGCTGCGGCCAAACGTGCCACGGGCACGCGGAACGGCGAGCAGCTCACATAGTTCAAGCCGGCCTTGTAGAAGAAGTGGACCGAAGCGGGGTCACCACCGTGTTCACCGCAGACGCCGCACTTCAGGTTGGCGCGCTGGCTACGGCCACGCTGAACACCCAACTTGACGAGTTGGCCAACGCCTTCTTGGTCGAGGGTGTTGAACGGGTCGGCGGGGATGATCTTCTCTTCGATGTAGTCCTTCACGATGGCGTTGACGTCGTCGCGGCTGAAGCCGAAGGTCATCTGGGTGAGGTCGTTGGTGCCGAAGCTGAAGAACTCAGCTACGCTGGCAATCTGATCGGCAACTAAAGTAGCGCGAGGAATCTCAATCATGGTGCCGTACATGTAGTTGATCTTGACACCGAACTTGGCTTCCACTTCAGACTTCACACGGTTGGCGATGGCCTTCTGGTGCTCAAGCTCCTTGACGTTGATGGTCAGCGGAACCATGATTTCCAGATGCGGGTCGAAGCCTTCGGTCATCAGTTCAGCGGTGGCCTGGAACAGGGCGCGGAACTGGGTCTCGGTGATCTCGGGATAGACGATGCCAAGACGCACGCCACGCAGACCCATCATCGGGTTCACTTCGTTGAGGGCGTCGATGCGCTTCTTGATTTCCTCGAAAGTGATGCCACGCTCCTTGGCGAGGGCGCGTTGCTTCTCTTCAGTATGAGGCACAAACTCATGCAAGGGTGGGTCCATCAGACGGAAGGTCAACGGCTTGCCGTTCAAGACCTTCAACGTGCCCTTGGCGGCGTTCTTGATGTAAGGCTCGAGTTCGGCCAAGGCAGCCACGCGCTCTTCGGTGGTATTGGCCAAAATCATGTTACGCAGCTTGGCCAGCGGCTCTTCGCTGTTCTTGCCGTAGAACATGTGTTCGATACGGAATAAACCGATACCTTCAGCACCGAAGTTGACGGCGTTCTGGGCATCTTCCGGGTTGTCGGCGTTGGTGCGGACACCCATCTTGCGGTATTTGTCGACCAGAGCCATGAACTGTTGGAACAGCGGGTTCTCGGTGGCATTGATCATACCGACGGGATCGGCATAGACCCAACCCTTGGAACCGTTCAGGCTGATGATGTCGCCTTCCTTGAACTGCTTGTCACCGATCTTCACGATGCCCTTCTCAAGGTCGATCTTCACGGCGTCGCAGCCCACGATGCAGCACTTGCCCCAGCCACGGGCCACGAGGGCGGCGTGTGAGGTCATACCGCCACGGGCGGTCAGGATGCCGTCGGCGGCTCTCATGCCTTCGACGTCTTCAGGGTTGGTTTCCTCACGGACGAGGATGTTGGCCACCTTGGCGGCGCGGTATTCCTTGGCCTTCTCGCTGGTGAGGGCGATGCGGCCGACAGCGCCACCGGGACCTGCGGGCAGACCTTTGGCGATGACGGTGTGTTTCTTCTCGTCGGCAGCGTCGAGGATGGGGTGGAGGAGTTCGTCGAGTTGCTCAGGAGTGAGGCGCATGACGACTTCCTTCTCGTCGATGAGGCCTTCCTTCAGCATGTCTAAGGCCATGGTCAGAGCGGCAACGCCAGTGCGCTTGCCGACGCGGCATTGCAACATGTAGAGCTTGCCGTCTTGGATGGTAAACTCGATGTCGAGCATATCGTGGTAGTTCTCTTCAAGGATGCGGCGCACCTCGCAGAGTTCCTTATAGGTCTCGGGCATCAGCTCTTGCATGGAATGCATGTGCTTGTTCTGCTCGTTCTTGGTGTCGTCGTTCAATGGGTTGGGGGTACGGATACCAGCCACCACGTCTTCGCCTTGGGCGTTGATGAGCCATTCGCCGTAGAATTGGTTGTCGCCAGTGGCGGGGTTACGGGTGAATGCCACACCGGTAGCGGAGCCTTCGCCCATGTTGCCGAACACCATGGTCTGCACATTGACGGCAGTGCCCCAGTCGTCCGGGATGCCTTCGATGCGACGGTAGGAGATGGCCTTCTTGCCGTTCCAGCTCTTGAACACGGCCTTGATGCCGCCTTCGAGTTGGGCCTCAGCATCATCTGGGAACTCAGTGTCTAAAACTTCCTTGATGCGCACCTTGAAGTCTTCAGCCAATTGCTGGAGCTCTTCGGCCTTCAGTTCAGTGTCGCTCTTGTAGCCCATTTTCTCCTTGTAAGCGTCAAGCATGTCGTCCAACTGCTTGCGGATGCTCTTGCCGTCGGCGGGTTCGATGCCCTCGGCCTTTTCCATGACGACGTCGGCGTACATCATAATGAGGCGGCGGTAGCTGTCATACACGAAACGGGGG
Source organism: uncultured Bacteroidia bacterium (assembly GCA_902769815.1). GTDB lineage: Bacteria > Bacteroidota > Bacteroidia > Bacteroidales > F082 > Limimorpha. Next base: position 18,967 of record CACXQO010000005.1, read on the forward strand.
TTGTTGGTCTTCTTGATCAGGCCGGGGATGGTCTTGGAGCAGAGACCGATATTCAGCACGGTGTCCATCATGCCGGGCATCGACTTGCGTGCGCCTGAACGGCAGCTGACGAGCAGTGGGTTCTCGGGGTCGCCGTATTTCATGCCCATGATGTTTTCCATGTTCTTCATGCCGGCGTGGACCTCGTCCATCAGGCCAGCGGGAAGTTGGCAATTGTTCTGATAATAAGCGGTGCAGCACTCGGTGGTGATGGTCAGACCAGCGGGTACGGGCAACTTGAGCAGGCACATTTCGGCGAGGTTAGCGCCCTTGCCGCCCAACTCGTTCTTCATCGAAGCATTTCCTTCAGCGGTCTTTCCGCCAAAGGTGTAAACGTACTTTGTCATTTTCTTAATTGATTATTAGTGATTTAACTGATATTCTTACATCCGAAAAATTAAGGTGCAAAGATAGGGATTTCTTGGGAAAATGCAAAGCGGAATCTTCCTTTTTTTTGTTTTGGCATAAAAATGACGCATTGCTTGTCATGGAATGATGATTTCAGCCGCATCGCGAGTGATGTAACGCACGGTCACTTCGGGGATTCTTTTTCCTTCGCCCATGAACGGACAAGTAATACCAATCATGTTTTCCCCTTCAAGAAGACTGGATGCACTTATGACCGCTCCTTGGGGATAGAATTCCTCTATTGTATTGAAATTGAGGTCGGTAATGCGTGCATGACCGTCATATATCAAGTATTGTCCTGACTTGACAGTGCAAGGAAACGTGAGTTCCCCGAAAGAGGTAATGACGCATAGGTCGCTGATGCTACCTTTGCCTTCCACTTTGACGATGAAGGAAAGCGGGCAGTTGTATGGGCTTTTCCAGTTCCAATTGCCGTGCATATTTCCCCAATATTTGCAGGTGTCGCAATGGGAAATGTTTGATTCACAGGTATATCGCCTCGAAATCTGTTGCTGGAACAGCCAATAGGTGGAATCGTTTTTTTTCTCGATGTGCCAATTCTCGTAAGGGTCTTTGAAGCGTTCTTTCTGCACTTCGTTGAAGGCATTGGCAAGGCGTAAGGTTTCCCAATTATTAATTGAATTTAATAAAATATCCGCCATTCCGTGCTTTCGCAGGGTTTCCGCGCTGCAATCGAGGCCGAAACCCGCGTCGAAGGCGGCGGCTTTGCTGAGGAACCACTCCAGTTCCTCAAGCGTGGTGGCATTTCGGTTTTTGTCGGCGAGGCGAATCTGGAAGTTTCCTATCATCCACGGCAGCAATGTTTTGCGATAGAAATTCTGTTTCTCTGTCAGCGTTTCAATCATTTTTGTGCGCATGGATTCGTTCCAAAGTTGGTTCTCGTTGACGCGGCTCAAATAAGGCCATGAAGCAGGCGTTAGCAGGTCGGCTTGCAGGAGTTTATTGGGGTTGTATTTGTGCATCGTGTCAAGAAAATGGCGGATGGCTTCATCGCCTTGTTCATTGTAGGCGTAACTCTTCAAATCGTTGAAAATCAGTATCGGAAAATTGGTTTCAGCCAGTTTTTTGGCTTCGGCTTGTGCCATTTGGTCTTGCAGTTCGAGGTCGGGGAGGAAAGTGCGCTCGGGCGTGTCCCAAAGTTTGTAGACGATGGCATTTTTGCTGTGTGCCTTGGCTTTGGTGCCAAACGCGCCTCGGGTGCAATGATACAACAGGTGGATGTTGCCCGTCGTTTCCATCGTACGGTAGATGATGAGTTCTTCATCGATTTGCAGCACATTGATGCTTGACGGAATGTCGAAAAGGTCGGAATGGTACACTGCAAATTCCGTTTGTTTCTCATCCATAGGCAGTTGCAGATGCAAAGTGCCTTGTTTCAAAAGGTGCTTCGAGGGCTTTGGCTCAACAAATTTGCTGTCGGTCGGGATGCGGTTGGCCAGCACCGAAATACCCAAATCCAAACCCGCCTGAAGGCATTTTTCTTTCAAAAATGCAGTGTCTTTCGGGGTGAAATCGGCTATCAGATAGGACTTTGTGCTTCTTGAAACCAAAGGCTCTTGCGCGAGTACGGCAAATCCGATCAAGACAAACAAAACTATGGCTAAAGTCCTCTTCATCAGTCGATTCCTCTCAAGTCTTTGTAGAGTTGCACGGCGTAGAGGTCGGTCATGTTGGAGATGAAGTCGATGACAGACTGCAAACGGGCGTAAGTGTCGTCGGTGTCCACCTTGAACTGCTCGGGAATGAGCGAGAGCAACTTTTTATTATAAGGTGTGTCGGGATTCAAAACGGCATCTGTGAAATGTTCCAGAAGCGTCCCGATGACATTGAAACCCGTCAGTTCGATTTTCACCACGGAGGGGTGGCGGTAAATGTGTTTCACCGAGGCATCGCGGCAAATGTCAAGTGCGTTTTTCTCGAAATCAGGCAGATGCGAAATCAAACTCTTCTCAAAACAACCTTCCATGATGGTTTCGTAGTTTTTGACGAAAATGTCGCTCGCACAATTCACCAATTTGTTGATGAGCATGGCGCGGAGAAAAGCCATTCGCTCATTTACATCGGTTACTTCTTTGTAAACCAGTTCTTTATGTTTGAAAAACTCCTTGTCCTTGTCGGGGTTGAAGAACGAAAGGAAGCATCCTTCAATGGCTTCGGTGCTGATGATGCCGCGCTTGTGTGCATCTTCCATGTCCAAAACGAGGTAGCAAATGTCGTCGGAGGCTTCCATCATGTAGGACAAAGGATGACGGGCATAAACGAGATGCTCGGAATCGATTCGTGGGATGCCACATTCCCCGACGACTTCCTTAAATGCTTCAATTTCAGAGTAAAAGACATTGTATTTCTTTCGGTTGCCTTTGTCGAAAGAAGGGTAGGGGTATTTCAATAAAGTGGCCAAAGTCGCGGAAGTCAGGGAGAAACCACCCGCCCGTCTACCCGTGAACTGGTGGGTCAGTTGGCGGAAAGCGTTGGCGTTGCCCTCAAAGGCGATGAGGTCGCTCCATTGTTCAGACAAAACATTGTTTTTCAATTCTTTGCCCTTGCCGTCCTTGAAGAAACTGCTGATGGTGTCCTCGCCCGAGTGACCGAAAGGTGGGTTGCCCAAGTCGTGCGCCAAGCAAGCCGAAGCCACGATGGTTTCGATGTCGGATTGGTGTTCCTTCAATTCAGGGTGCTTTTTGGAAAGTTTTTCCACCGTGCGGCAAGCTATGGAACGCCCAACGCTGGCTACTTCGAGGCTGTGAGTCAGGCGATTATGCACCATTTGCGCCCCAGGAAGGGGAAACACTTGCGTCTTGTTTTGCAGCCTGCGGAACGGGCTGCTGAAAATGATGCGGTCGAAGTCGCGCTGGAAACTGCTGCGGATGTCGGCGCTTTTGTGCGGCTGTGCATAGCGTTTGTTGCTAAGTAGTTCGGTCCAGTTCATGGGGTGATTATCGATTTTGAGCGCAAAATTAGAAAAAAAATTGATTGCCGCCCCCTACCGCTAATAAGCGACAAACCCCACAATCCCCGACAGCACAATCAGCAGAATCGGGTTGGCCTTGAAGAAATAGGAGGCCACAAACGCCAACACGCAGATAATCACGCTGAGGTTGTATTGTCCGCGACCGAAATCCACAAAATTCTGTGTGTTCATCATCGAAAGTCCGGCGGCGAAGATAAGTCCGGCGATGGCGGGTTTCAGGCCTTTCAAGGTGTTGTCCATCAGGGCGTTGTTTCTTTTGCTCATAAAGAGTTTGAGGATGAGATACACCATGACAATGGACGGCAGGCAAAGCGCAAACGAGGCCAACAACGAGCCGCCGAAACCCGCCGTGGTGTAGCCCACATAGGTCGCCAAGTTGATGGAAATCGGGCCGGGAGTCATCTGCGAGATGGCCACCATGTCGGTAAAATCGGTCGTGGTCATCCAGCCGTAATGGTCCACCACTTCATGCTGGATGAGCGACAGCATAGCGTAGCCGCCGCCGAAGCCCAACACGCCGATTTTCACGAAAACCCAAAGCAATTGCAAGTAAATCATGGCTTTGCCTCCTTCTTTTTGGCTTTTTTGTTGATAATCAACGCATAGATAAGGCTGCCCGCGATGGCCGCAAGGATGACGTAGGCGGGCGAAACCTTGCACCACCAAATCAAAAACACCGTGGCGATGGGGATGATGGCCGTTTTCCAAGTCACCTTGGCTGACTTGATCATCCGTAGGGAAGGGGCGAGGATGAGCGCGACCACGCAAGGGCGGATGCCCTTGAAGATGCGCTCCACCACGGGTTGGTCGCGGTATTCGCGGAAAACGGTGGCCAATAATAATATAATGGTGATGCTCGGGATGATGGCACCGAGCATGGCGGCAAATGCGCCTCGGGTGCCAGCCACGCGATGCCCGACATATAAGGCCGTATTGACGGCAAACACGCCCGGAAGCGACTGAACCACAGCGATCATGTCCCAAAACTCATCGGTGGGAATCCATTTCTTCTGGTCGACGACGGCCTTCTCCACCATCGAGAGCATGGCATAGCCGCCGCCGAGGGTGAAGGCTCCGATTTTGAAGAAAGACCAGAACAATTGAAGCGGTTTTTTCATGGCGCAAAAATAAGAATTTGTTTCGTATGGAAAAAATTAGTACGTTTGCGGACTAATTTAATATGTAGAATTATGACAATACTCGATGTTTCCGTAATGACCTTTGACCGGCCCGAGGCTTGGCAATGGTTGGTGCAATTCTGTATTTTGGCGACGGCCCTTCTGTTGGGTAACGTGCTGAGAACCAAAATCCCGTTCCTGAACAAAAGCCTGCTGCCTTCGGCATTGTTGGGCGGCTTGCTGCTGCTTATTTTCAAGGCGTTCCCCAACTGCCGCGAAATCATCAACAAACCGATGATGGAAGTGGTGACCTATCATGCCTTGGGTTTGGGTTTCGTGGCCTTGGCGTTGAAAAACAACAAGATAGAATCGAAATCCACGCCGATGAAGGTGATTGAGACGGGTGCCTTGACCATTGTAGGCCTCATTGTTTCCATTTTGTTCTTCTATTTCGGCAAGCGTTTGTTCTACGCCGCCGGTTTGCTGCTGCCTATGGGATACGGCCAAGGGCCGGGTCAGGCCTTGAACTTCGGCAAGATTTTCACGGGCTGGGCCACGGAGCAGGGCATCGACTTCCCGGGTGCCGATTTCGGCCTCTCCATCGCGGCCACGGGCTTCATTGTGGGTAGCGTGGTGGGCGTGATTTACATGAACATCTTGCGACGCAAAGGCATACTTTCGAGAAAAAAAATCGCTGCGGCACAGATGAATAAGCTGGAGGACTACGAAAGCAAGGGCGAAATTCCCGACGCCGAGTCCATCGACAAACTTTCGGTGCAAATCAGCATGGTGCTGTTCGTCTATTTCCTCGTCTATCTGTTCACCAACTGGATTCAGGGCATGGAGCTGGGCAACTTCGGCACCAATACCCTGAAACCCATGCTTTGGGGTTTCAACTTCTTGATTGGCACGCTGTTCGGCATCCTGTTCAAGTGGTTGCTGGGCCGTTTCAAGAAGGCCAAGCTGATGAGCCGCGAGTACATCAACAAC
>CACXQO010000006.1 GCA_902769815.1 uncultured Bacteroidia bacterium
TGTGATTGGCCGTTTGATTGCGGGTTTGGGTTTGAAACAGGCTATGCAAGGCGGTTTCTGCTTCAGCCAAATCGGTGAGTTTTCGTTCATTATCGCCACTTTAGGCCTCAATTACGGCGTCATCGACGAGTTCCTTTACCCCATCATCGTTTCGGTGTCCATCATCACCACTTTCATCACGCCTTACGCCATCAAATCAGCTGTGCCGAGTTACCAATGGGTGACGAAGCATTTTCCTGAAGGTTGGCTTAACCGCTTGGAAAACAGTGATTCAGGTATCAAGGTGAAGAGCGGAAAGAAGGTCAACATGGGCAGTTTCCTGGCACGTCAGTTCAAGAACATCATCATTTATTTGGCCATCATCATTGCGGTGATTTTGATTGGATTTTTCGCCAGTTCGTTCATTATGAAATATGTGCCAAGACCATGGAGTTCAGCCATTGGCACGGCTCTAAGTCTGGTTTTGGTTTCGCCGTTCCTTTGGGCGATGGGTTTCAAGCACACCTTGGCCGATACAACCCATAAGTTGATGGAAGTCAGTAAGTTCAACAAGTCATTGATTCGCTTTATCTTTGTGTTGCGGTTTGTGATTGTGGCGGTCATTTCCTACAGCGTGATTCAACATTTTTTGAACAATTTGTTCTGGGAAAGACTAAATGTCGGAAGTCCGTGGTATCATTGGATAAATATCGGTTTTGCGCTGGTTTTCACGGTATTGCTGCGTGTATTGAGTCCTGCCATGAAATTCTACAAACACATTGAAGATCGTTTTCTCGACAACCTCAACAAGCGGCAGCAGATGCAGGTGTTTTCCATCCCTGAGATTTTACAGGAAAACTGCCATTTGCAGAAGATGACGCTCAGCCCCGACAGCGATTATTCTGGTAAGTTGATCAAGGATACCGATTTCCGCGACAACTACAATGTGAGCGTGGTGAGTGTGGAGCGTGGCAAACAACTTTTCGAGTTGCCGAAGTCTGATTTTCAACTGTTTCCGTATGACAAGATTACGTTTGTGGGACACGAAGACCATTTGCGGCTGCTGTTGTCGAAGGTGGAGGTTTTTGACGAGCAACTGATTCAGGAACACGAAGATAGCGAGGTTGATTTGTACAAGGTTGAAGTGCGTCCCCAAAGTCCATACGTCGGCGTGGCCTTGATGGATTCTGGCTTGGCCGAAAAACTTGATGCTATGGTCATCGCCATCGAGCGCGACGGGCATTTCATCTTGAACCCATCGGCGCGAATCACCTTCCAACCCGCTGATTTGGTGTGGTTTGTAGCACAAAAAGACAAAGCGGAATTCTTGATGAACTACAATCCCGACACAATTCCCAACACCCAACCCTAAACTTTCAACTTTCAACTTTCAACTAAAAATGATAGTCTGCATAGCCGAAAAGCCAAGCGTCGCCCGCGACATCGCCAAAGTGCTGGGAGCCAACACTTCACGCGAGGGTTATATGGAAGGCAACGGCTATCAGGTGACGTGGACTTTCGGCCATCTTTGCACCCTGAAAGAGCCTCACGACTACACCGAGCAATGGAAGGCTTGGGCTTTGAGCCGCCTGCCGATGATTCCGCAACGCTTTGGCATTAAGTTGATTGCGGACAAAGGTGTGGAGAAACAGTTCAAGACCATTGAGTCTTTGTTCCAGAAAGCCGATGAAATCGTGAACTGCGGTGATGCCGGTCAGGAGGGCGAACTTATCCAGCGTTGGGTGATGCAGAAGGCCGCCGTGAAGTGTCCCGTGAAACGTCTTTGGATTTCATCCTTGACAGAAGAATCCATCCGCGAAGGCTTCAAGAATTTGAAAGACCAGTCTGATTATCAGTCGCTTTACGAGGCTGGACTCAGCCGAGCCATCGGCGACTGGCTCTTGGGAATGAACGCCACGCGGCTTTACACCTTGAAATACGGCCAAAACCGACAAGTGTTGTCCATAGGACGAGTGCAAACGCCCACTTTGGCACTGATTGTCAACCGATACCACGAAATCGTGAACTTCAAGCCGGAAGCCTATTGGGTGCTTTCAACCATCTACCGCGATACTACTTTCACCGCCACCAAAGGCAAATACGGTTCCGTTGAGGACGGCCAAAAGGATTTGCAAAGCATTGAAGGAAAAGAGTTTACCGTGACCGACATTTCGACCAAGAAAGGTACTGAAGCCCCGCCGAGGCTCTACGATTTGACCTCTTTGCAGGTGGAATGTAATAAAAAATACAACCTTTCCGCCGACCAGACTTTGCAGACCATACAGAGCCTTTATGAAAAGAAATACACCACCTATCCACGTGTGGACACGACCTATCTGAGCGACGACATTTATCCAAAATGCCCTGACATTTTAGCCAAACTCACCAACTACGCCGACTTGACTTCGCCTTTGGCAGGCAAGAAACTGCCCAAAAGCAAGAAGGTGTTCGACAACAGCAAAGTCACCGACCACCACGCCATCATTCCGACGGGCGTGGCGCCGCAGGGTTTGTCTTTTGCCGAGCAGCAGGTCTATGACGAGGTTTGCCGCCACTTCATAGCCGTGTTCTATCCTGATTGTCAGTTTGCTACGACTACGGTATTGGGCAAAGTGGAGGAGGTGGAGTTCAAGACATCGGGCAAGCAGATTTTGGTTCCGGGTTGGCGCGAGGTCATCAAACCGATGAAGAAGGAGGAGGTTGAAGGTGAAAAGGAGGACGAGGAGAAGACTTTGCCCATTTTTGCTAAAGGTGAGCACGGGCCGCATCAGCCACAATTGGCTGAAAAATGGACTTCGCCACCAAAGCCATACACAGAGGCGACTTTGCTCCGCGCAATGGAAACCGCTGGCAAACTCGTTGACGACGAATCCCTTCGCGAGGTGATGAAAGAGAACGGCATCGGGCGACCTTCCACTCGTGCGGCCATCATCGAAACACTGTTCAAGCGCAACTATATCAAGAAGATACGCAAAAGCCTTGAACCCACCCCCACGGGCATCGAACTCATCAGCCTTATCCGCGAAGACCTCCTGAAAAGTGCCGAACTGACAGGCATTTGGGAAAAGAAACTCCGTGAAATAGAGCAACATAAATACGAAGCCCGACAGTTTTTGGACGAACTGAAACAAATGGTCACCGAAATCGTCACAACCGTGATGATGGACAATAGCAACCGCCGTGTGGCCGCGACTGTTATGGAGGAGAAACCCAAGAAAACCGCACCAAAAAAAGCCCCAAAACCCAAGAAACCCGAAGCCGCTCCAGCGAATCCCGATGCCATTGTTGGGCAACCTTGCCCGCTATGTGGAAAAGGGCATATCATCAAAGGAAAGACCGCATACGGTTGCTCAGAATGGAGGAATGGGTGTGGGTGGAGGAAGGCGTTTTGAGTTTAATAATCCATTTCCGATGTTGGCAGATTTCAGTATTAAAATATTTGAGAATTAATCCCTTGCAATTTAATCGAAAAAGCTAAGGGTGCAAAAGTACTTATTGGCTTTTTTACTTTAAATTGTAGGCTGTTCTTGGCATAAATTGAACTTTTTTATAGCAAAACTTGTTTCCCAAAATGATTATATCTATTTTTGCCGCAATATCATCAAACAATTTTTACTATGGACGAAGAAACTATTGTTGACCAAAGTAAGGTTCAAAGCCAAACTGGCAATAAAGAAGACAAGAAAAACGACAAGGATGCTCTTAAGAGTAAAAGGAAAATAACAACTGCGACGAGAATTACCGCTGCGGCATTTGCAGGTGGTATGGCTTCTCGCTTGTTTACTCCTATAAAAGTGTTTCCCAATGCATCTGTTGAGGGGATTTTCGATTCCAATGCTCAAACTGACGAGTCTGAACCGGCACCTGAAGCATCCGCACATCTTGTAGGGCATAATATGCCAGTCGCTTCGGAAGTCAATGATTCGTTGGGTTTTAACGAGGCTTTTGCGGCGGCTCGTAAGGAAACTGGCCCTGGTGGTTTGTTCGTTTGGCGCGGTCATACATACGGGACCTACTACAAGAACGAATGGGATGCAATGTCGCAGGAAGAGCAGGATCAGTATTGGGCAGATGTGCAACATACCTCACAGCAGATTCATTATGAAGAATCTGAGCTTGAATCGGAGTCTATTCCCGAACTGGATGTCGAACTGGATCCCGATTTGGAAAACGAACCAGAGCTAGATGAGGAACCAGTAGTTGAATCTGATGATGAAGAGCAAGAGTTACAGGAAGATGATGTGGTTGAATTCTTGGAAAATGAAGAAGAGGATTCTGATCTTGTTGAAGTTGAATTGGATGACGAAGCCGATGTTGAGGTGAGCATTGACGAGGATGGAATAGACGAAATCGCCGAAGTGGAGGATGAAGAACCGATTGAGGTTTCAATTGATGGTGATGATGAAGCGGAGGTTTTGGTTGATGATGTCGATGAAATCGATGATATCGAACTTTCGGTGGACGCTGAAGACGAGTTCCTTGACGAACTATTGCCAATCGATGAAAATGAAATGTTGCAAACAGAGGATGAGATGGATATGTCTGATGACTTGTTGGATAATCAAGTGGAAGGGTGTGCTACTGAGAATGCTGACATTGATGATTTTGCCTCAACATCACTTGACCCTGAGATTGAAATTGAGAATGATATGGATATGAGCGATTTTTCGTAAATTAGATTATTCCTTTGATTATGAGCAAGAAAGTGAAAATATCCGTGACTTGTCCGCAATGTTCCTCCAAGTTGCCAGTGGCCATTACTGAGGACGATTTAGGCAAGAAAAAGTCGTGCATGTGTCCGAATTGCCAAAAGAAGCTCACTTTTTTGGTATCAATGAAATTGGCATCAAAATTCGGGAGCGATCCAACATTAGGTGGCAATGAAAATGATATTTCTTTGCTAATTGAGACTGTGCCCGATGCTATGACGACATACCAAAGCTTTGAATTGACTTCTGAGTATTACACCATCGGACGCAAAAACAGTGGAGGTCCTGAGCATCGTCCCGATGTGGAGGTGGCGACGACCGACAAAAAAATGAGCCGCAAACACGCCGCCATCCGAAAGAAAGGCAAGACGGGATTCACGCTAAAGGACATTGGTAGCAAGAATGGTGTGTTTGTGAACGACACCAAGCTCGATGCAGACGAGGAAATTTACCTTGCTGACGGCGATACTATACGCCTTGGTGACACGCAATTTCGTGTCAACATTGCGGAGCGTTCTGAAGGCGATAATGAGTTGACATGTTAAATCTTGTAGAGACGTAATTTTTTTTGTGTCTAAACAATAGTCAAACAATTCAACAACAAACAATTAAACACCCAATGACCCAACAAGAATTTTTCAAACGCTATACTTACAGCCCGAGCCGCGACCGCATTGGGGGCGGCGGCTTCGGGACGGTGTACAAAGCATACGACAACTTATTGCATCGCGAGGTGGCCATCAAGGTTTCGGAGGTGAAGACCACAGCCGATGGTGCGAAGACCTTTTCGTTGAGAGACGAATTCGAGGCACTGAACCACGTGCCCAAACACCCCAACATTGCCAACTACGAGGAGTTTTACTCTTTCGAAATGCCTAACGGTGTCTTTGACTATGCCGTAATGCAATACTACCCCGATGGCAACCTGAGCAACGCCATCAAGCAAGGCCTGACGGCAGAGCAGAAGGAAGACATTGCCACCCAACTCTTGGAAGGCATCGATTTCCTCCACAAGCACAAGGTTGTACACCGCGACCTGAAGCCTGGCAATATACTGATTGTGAGACATGCCGGCAGAATGATTCCGCTCATTACCGACTTTGGCCTGAGCAAAGCCACAGGTATGGGTGAAAACAGCGTGTTCAGCAACAGTTTTGGCGCGGGCACACCGCGCTACAGTTCACCGGAGCAGTTGCAAGGCAACCCCTTGCGTTTTAATACCGACTTGTGGTCGTATGGAGCCATATTATATGAGCTGTTTATGGGAACACAGCTTTTCACGGCGGGAAGCGGCGCGGCCAACACCGCTCAGGCCGATATGGAAGTTTACAACAAGATAGTGAATGGCAACGTGCAGAGCCTCGGCAAGATGCCCGAAACATGGCGCAAGGTGGCGGAGCGTTGTTTGGTGGTGGACGCTGGGAAACGGGCTAAGGATGCAGAGGAATTGTTTGGGATAATCACAGGTGAAATGATTGTTGATGATGACAAGACGGGGACAAACCCACAGAAAGGACGAAATGCTTTTGATAGGACGATTCGTAAATTATTATTGGGAAAAAATGATTGGACAGCCGAGGAATTGCAGTGCCAATATGATAATTCAGAGGAATTGGAATTGGCTTTGAAAAACGTACAAATACGAAAAGAACGAATTTTGGTGTTGCCGAGCGGATATAATTTGTTGCAACGAAGAAAAGAGAAAGAAAGAATATATGCTTCCAAGAATGAATCTTTATCAATACGTATATTATCTTATCCCGAGTCAATAGCTCTGGCACTAATGACATCTGAACCATCTGATGAAATAGTAACTATGATGATAGTTGTTCATAAAGATGATTTTATGGATATTGCCGTCATAGAACAAGAATTCGGGACTTATGTAGTCCGTTATACTGATTATTTATCGTCCGTTAACGTGGGAAAAGCTTGTTTGGCAATTCGTAGAGCCGAACATGAAATAGCCGAACTTGTTGGAATAGAACGAATTGACAAGTTGCTGCTTGTGTCTGATAATTCCATGGATTTGGAATATAAAGAACTCATGGAAAGCGTATTTGGAATGAATGTTGAAACGCGGAATGATCTTCAATTACTTGTCAACCAGGGAGTTGCAATTCAAGCTGGTGTATTTACTGGATGTGTGAAAGATGTGCTTCTTCTTTCTGTGGTTTCACAGACTATAGGTGTTGAAAAGGATGATGGATTGATGATGCCATTGGTATATGAAGATACCACTATTCCGACAAGGAAAGGTGACAAGTTATTATTAGATGCGGATAAGGCATGGTTTGTGGTGGATATTTGGCAAGGCAAAGACAAGGTAGCTAGAAACAATGCTAATATACTCACTTTGAGGATGAAGAATCGTTGTATTGAGAACGGGCGAAAGCGAAATGTAACCATTTGTGTAGATGTTGATTCTAATGGTACGTGCATGTTTATCATGGAAGACAAGGATTATAAAGAGAGAATGGAATATGCTTTATGATTAAAAAACAAGGAAAATGACCCAACAAGAATTTTTCAAACGCTATACTTACAGCCCGAGCCGCGACCGCATCGGGGGCGGCGGCTTCGGGACGGTGTACAAAGCATACGACAACTTGCTTCACCGCGAAGTGGCCATCAAGGTCTCTGAGGTGAAGACCACAGCTGATGGTGCGAAGACCTTTTCGTTGAGAGACGAATTCGAGGCATTGAACCACGTGCCCAAACACCCCAACATTGCCAACTACGAGGAGTTTTGCTCTTTCGAAATGCCTAACGGCATCTTCGACTACGCCGTGATGCAGTATTATCCTGATGGTAATCTCGGCAACGCCATCAAGCAGGGCCTTACAGCAGAGCAGAAGGAAGACATTGCCACCCAACTTTTGGAAGGCATCGACTTCCTCCACAAGCACAAGGTGGTACACCGTGACCTGAAACCTGGCAACATCCTGATTGTGAAACACGGTGGCCGCATCATCCCGCTCATCACCGACTTCGGCCTGAGCAAGGCTACAGGTATGGGTGAAAGCAGTGTGTTCAGCAACAGTTTCGGCGCGGGCACACCGCGCTACAGCTCGCCGGAGCAGTTGCAGGGCAGTCCCTTGCGCCTCAACACGGATTTGTGGTCGTATGGCGCCATATTATATGAGCTGTTTACGGGAACACAGCTTTTCACGGCGGGAAGCGGCGCGGCCAACACCGCCCAAGCCGATATGGAAGTTTACAACAAGATTGTGAACGGCAACGTGCAGAGCCTTGGCAAGATGCCCGAGAAGTGGCGTAAGGTGGCGGAGCGTTGCCTCGTGGTGGATGCCACCAAACGCGCCAAGGATGCCGCCGAGTTGTTCGCCATTATAAAAGGCGATGATGATGAAACTATTGGCTCTTCGCCTGGTTCAGGGATTACAAAGGAGCCCAAGATGCCTGCCAATACTCCGCCCATTGACAAGTCCTCCCCTAAAACCCCTCATAGCGGGCCTGCTCCGCTATCTCCTACACCAAACGACAAACCTGGTAACAAAAAAGCCCTATGGATAGGCTTAGGCATAGCCGCCGCCGTAATAATGGCCTTGTTGCTGTTGCTGAAACCCAAACAAGAGCCCACACCCACCGACCCCGACACGCAAGCCTACGAAGTCTGCCAAACCGTGGCCGACTACCGTGTCTATATGAGTGACTATGGACGTAACTCCCTGCATTATGCTGATGCCAAGGCATTTGTGGACCAATATGTGGCTGACAGCTTAGAGCAGGCTCGCCAAGCCCAAGCCTTGGCAGATGCCGCACAAAAGGAAGAAGCCGAGCGGCAAGCGCAAGCCAAGGCAGAGAAGGAAGAGGAAAATGCTTACAAGAAATGCAAGACCATAGCGGCTTGCGACAGTTATCTGAGAACCTACCCGCAGGGGCGCTATCTGACTGAAGTGAGAGCGAAAAAAGCGGAACTGGAAGAAGAACAAGCCAAAACGGAGGCCGATATCAAAGCCAAACGGGAGGCAGAACAAAAGGAGGATGCGGCATACGGGAAATGTACAACTATAGGGGATTGTGAAAACTACCTGAGAACCTATCCCCGAGGGCGCTATGTGGAGGAGGTGAGAGCCAAGAAGGCCGAACTTGAAGCGCAAGCCGAAGATGAAAGAGTGGAGGTCGAAGCTTATAGGAAATGCACGACCGTGGCAGCCTGCGACAGTTACCTGAGAGCCTATCCCCAAGGGCGATATGTGGCTGAGGTGAGGAAAAAGAAGGTAGAGTTAATGGATAAAACTGCCCTGCCAATTTCAGAGGAAGAAGCATATATGAGGGCAATAGGAGGAGGATTAGAGGATTGTTTGTATTGGATGGACAAATACGGGTACGTGGTTAGTAGACATAGAGAACATTGGGATAATGTCAAGCAAGTGTTTGCTACATTATATATAGAAAAAGCAAAATCATGCAAAACGATTGAGGAGTGTAAAAGTTTTATTAGCGAACATGATGGCATTATGCTTAAAGCAAGGCTGAAAGGTAGTTCTATAGACAATCAGATTCTTATAAGAGTTAAAGATAAATTGAGTGAATTGACAATTCAATAATAAAACAATGAAAATATCCCACTTCTCCCAACAAGGCAAACGCAGCAACAACGAAGACTGCCTCGGCATGAGTGCAGGGTTGCTCACCGTGTGCGACGGCATGGGTGGGCATGTGGCTGGCGAGCGCGCCTCGGCCTTTGTGAAGGATGCCTTGCTCAAAGCCTTTGCAGAGCCTCGGCCGCTTGGCAAAATGGAAATCCAGCAACAACTCAACCAAGTGCAGCAAGACCTCAACCAACTTTTGGAAAAGGAACCTGAGTTGGAAAAGATGGGCACCACCTTCACGGGCGTTTTCGTCACGCCCGATGTGTGGTATGCCGCCCATATTGGCGACAGCCGCATCTACCTGTTCCGTCCTTTGGAGCAAAAACTTTGGCACACTTGGGACCATTCCTTGGTCGGCGAACTGATGCGCACCAAGGAAATCCCCATCGAGGCTGGGCGCTTCCATCCTATGGCCAACCGTATTTCAAAGGCCATCATCGCGCAAAAGGAAAGCAAACTCGCCAGCGCGTCAATCGTGAAATTAGACGAACTGAAGAAGGGCGACATTCTTTTGCTTTGCTCCGATGGCGTCGTTGAGGCTTGGGGTGATTGGGAATTAGTACAACTCTTTTCGGATGAAAGCCTCAGTTTTGAACAGAAATGCAAGAAGTTGGTCCAGCAGTGCAATGAGCAATCAAAGGACAACAATACAGCCATTATTGCTGAAATAGAGGAAAAGGATGCCTTTAGTTACGGAATAAACGAGGAACTGGAATGGACGACCTTCGACGAGGTGGATGCGGATTATCAACAGTATCTCAAGGATAACGAGAAAGTGAAAGAAGTCCATAAAGCGCAAGAAAATAAACCTGCGCAGAAAGAGGAAACATCGCCAAACGCTGAATCAGAGAAAGAACCAATGGCTAAGGACAATTTGCAAAAGCCTTTGGACAAAACCAAGAAACCATATATTAAGCCATCAACGTCGAGTTCTTCTCAACAGGAGGGCAAACCCAAGAGGAAGAAATCCTTATGGGTTGTCATCTTGTTTATTGCGGTTGCCGCCGTTGTTGCATACTTTTTCTTGAAATGAAAAAAATACAGTTATGAAGAAAAGAATCACATTACTTTTATTATTGTTTTTGAGTCTGAGTGGCTTTGTCTTGGCCTACAACAACACATACGCCGTCGTCGTTGGCGTGGCAGACTACAAGAACTATACCCCGGGAGATGGTGACCTCAAATATACCATCAATGATGCCCGTAGCTTCGCTGAGTTTCTGAAGTCCAAGAAGGGAGGAGCGGTGCCAGAAGAAAACATTGTCCTGCTCATTGATGCCCAAGCCTCGAAAGCGAATATTGTAGAGAAAGCTAAGGCCTTGTTCGCAAAAGCGAAAAAAGACGACCGAGTCATTTTCTATTTCTCGGGCCACGGCAGCAAAGGCTGTTTCATTCCTTACGATGCAGGTGACATTGGCAACACTTTGTTGTATTTCAATGAGGTGAAGGCGATTTTCCGCAGTGCCAAGTGTAATACCAAATTGCTTTTTGCCGATGCTTGCTTTGCGGGAAGTATGAAAACAGGGTTGTCGTCCAACTCGGAGATGAAAAAAAGCATAGAGAAAGGGCTAAAGGAAGCATCCAATATGAACATTGCCGTGATGATGTCGTGCCAAGGCGATGAAACTTCGATAGAATCATCAGAGTGGGGCAATGGCTTGTTTACCTATTATCTGATGAAAGGTCTTGGGGGCGATGCCAATCGCGATGGCAACCAGTTCGTCACCATTCAGGAACTGTATTATTATGTGTATCACCAAGTTCAGGACAAAGCGGCCTCAAGAGGACACAAGCAGACGCCAGAACTGTTCGGCAAGTTCGATTTGAGGCTGATTGTAGCAAAAGTGTAAGTTATGGAAATAGAAATCAAAATAGGAAGAGAAGAATCGGGCACAGGTGCCATAACCGTGCCTCAAACTTGCAAAAGGGTAGGCCGTCACCATGCCAAGCTGATTTGGAAAGATGGCTTAGTCACTATAGAGGACAACGAATCGACCAACGGAACTTTCGTCAACGGCAAGCGCATTGCCAAAACCAAAGTGGGGGAGAACGACACGGTTTGGCTTGGCGGCAACAACGGCGATGAGGATTGTTATCAGGTGGATATGAATAAGGTGTTCGCCTCTTGCCGCGACACAGAATGGAAAGCCCGCACCGACTTCAGCGAAGAGTTTGAAACAGTAAAACAGGCCTACATTGACTATCAGAATGAGGTGGAAGAAGTGAAGAAACGGTACGCAAAATCCGCTCAGATTCCAAAATTGATTGCTTCGATGGTGCCTGCCGTGATAGGCTTGGTTATTTGTATCAGTCCGGCGTTGAAGGATGCGCCCGAGTCAGGCACTTGGAGAGCGATTGCCCTGTCTTCTGGAACTGTCATTTCTTGTATTGTTGGCTATTTGACTTTGGACAAAAATAGTCAGAACAACGCAAAGATGAACGAAGAAATCACAGAACTTCAAATCAAATACCAGAAAAAGTATCGCTGCCCGAAATGCGGCAAGGAGTTTCAACTTACCACGCATTGGAAAAAACTCTTGGCCGATGTCAAATGTTCCAACCCGAAATGCAACGCGAAATTTGTAAAAGAATGATACCTAAATGATTGAAGATATGCAAGGCAAGACAATCAACGGATTTGAACTGAAACGGCTTTTGGGCATGGGCGGCATGGCCGAGGTGTGGTATGCCGAGAACGAAATCGGATTGAAAGCGGCGGTGAAAATACTGAGCGAGGAGCTGTCGCACAACGCCCAAATGCAGGAGCGTTTTCTCAATGAGGCCAAGGTGATGGTGAAGCTCGACCACCCCAACATCCGCAAGGTGCACGGCTATGGCAGCATCGACGGTCGCCCCGCCATTATTATGG
The DNA here is from genome assembly GCA_902769815.1 of uncultured Bacteroidia bacterium. Taxonomy (GTDB): domain Bacteria; phylum Bacteroidota; class Bacteroidia; order Bacteroidales; family F082; genus Limimorpha. The sequence goes on from CACXQO010000006.1 coordinate 12,174, forward strand.
AATACTTGGACGGTAGCGACCTGAAGAAGAGGATGAAAGACGGCCAACGCTTCACCGGCGAGGAAATGAAACGCTGGTGGAACCAAATGGTGGATGCTCTCAGTTATACCCATGCGCAAGGGATTGTTCATCGCGACATCAAACCATCCAATATCTTCATTGACCAAAAGGGCAATGCAAAGCTGTTGGACTTCGGCATCGCCAAAGTGGCCGATACCACCACAGGCACACTGACTGGCTCCACTTTGGGAACGCGCATCTATATGAGCCCCGAGCAAGTGAAAGACCCCAAGCGGGTGGGCACGGCATCGGACGTGTATTCCCTCGCGGTGAGTTTTGTCCATTTGCTGACGGGCAAGGCCCCCTATGACAGCACCACGAGTAGCGACTACGACATACAAGTGAGCATTGTGACCAAGCCAGTGGATGTGAGCAAGGTGCCTGTCGAGTGGCGCGGTTTTCTTGTGCCCTATTTGGCCAAGGAACCTACTGACCGACCTGCCTTGCGAACTTTTGTGGCGACGACATCTGTCCCAACTAATGAGGATGATGAAACTATTTCCAATGAAATACTCGTTTCCCCATTACTTCAACTCAATGACAAACCCAAGAGCAGGAAAGCGCTTTGGATTATTATCGGCGTTGTGGTCGCATTGGCGTTGATGCTAATCTTTTTATGGAAGATGAAAGAAGTTCCTGCTCTTGCCAAGCAGCAGCAAACTCAGCAACAAACCTTCACCTCTACACAAGAATCTTCCCAAACCAATATGGACTCTATACTAACCAATACCACAAACTCATCACTCGCCATTACCGTCAATGATGTTTCCTTCGTGATGAAGTTTGTGGAGGGCGGAACTTTCTGGATGGGTAGCAACGATAGTGACGCATACGATGATGAAAAACCTGTCCATAGTGTGACAGTAAGTTCGTTCTATATTGGCGAAACAGAAGTGACTCAAGCCCTATGGAAGTCGGTAATTGGGAGTAACCCAAGCGAGTGGAAGGGCGATAGTCTGCCTGTGGAACGGGTAAGTTGGAACGACTGCCAAGAATTCATTCGCAAGTTGAACGGCTTGACAGGGAGGAATTTTCGCTTGCCCACGGAGGCGGAGTGGGAGTTCGCTTCAAGAGGAGGCAATCGTAATAATGGGATGAAATATGCTGGTGGCAGCAGCATAGAGAGCGTAGCTTGGTATGCTGGCAATAGTGGAAGCAGGACACATGCAGTAAGGGGCAAGTTGTCTAATGAGTTGGGATTGTACGACATGAGTGGCAATGTGTGGGAATGGTGCAATGACTGGTACGGCAACTATAGTAGCGGATTAGAGAATAATCCAGAGGGTCCGCCGAGCGGCATATATCGCGTGTTACGTGGCGGTAGTTGGATTAACATCGCAGAACGCTGTCGAGTATCGTACCGAGATAACCGCAATCCTAATAACAGAGGCAATTATTCTCATTACGGGTTCCGCCTCTGTCTTCCCCAGTAAAACTCATCGAGAAAAAATTTAAGATGAGATTCCTTCTGTGGAGCCTGGCAAGGCTGCAAGGGACGCAGCAGCAAAGCAAAATCCGGCTGGATTTGCAATTCACCCAACAATCTCAACAAAGCCTTTTTGGAAGCACTAACGGCCATGAAAGGGTTGTCCCGTTCTTCCGCCTTTGCAATGCGGAAGTGGTGAATATCAGCATTTGCAATGCGGGAAATAACGATATGCGGCTGCCGTGGTACGACAACCCTACAGCCTGGGTGGGGTGGTGTAGGGCTGTCACACCGTGGCAGCCGCAGGATTAATGGGAAATTCGTGGTTCATATAATGCAATTCGTGTACGCAAAACAAATCCATTTGCAAGTTTCAGGTTTTTTTGCGTAAATTTGTCGCCATAAAACTACCATCGTCATGCAAGCAAGAAAATATCCTATTGGCATACAGACTTTTTCGGAAATTAGGAAAGACGGATACATTTACATTGACAAAACAGATCTCGTGTGGAACTTGGCGCACGAGGCCAAATACATCTTCCTCAGCCGCCCGCGCAGGTTTGGCAAGAGCCTACTAACCACCACCTTGGATTCATATTTCCAAGGCCGTAAAGACCTGTTCGAGGGCCTGAAAATCATGGAATTGGAGAAGAATTGGGAAAGTTACCCTGTCATTCACTTGGATTTGAGTACGGCAAAACGACAGCCTTCGTCAGATGAATTGCGGGCAACCTTGATGTGGCTGATGAATCCTTTGTGTAATGTTTATGGTCGTGATGCGCTGGAAACCTCGCCTGGCAAAATGCTAAATGGATTGATCCACAGGGCCTACGAGCAAACGGGCAAGCAAGTGGCTGTCATCATCGACGAATATGACGCACCTTTGCTTGATGTGCTTCATGAATCGGAACAACTTGACCAGTTCCGTAATGTGATGCAGGAGTTTTATGTCCAGTTGAAGGCCAATGAGGCGATGGTGAAGTTCTGCTTCATCACGGGCATCACCAAGTTCAGCCAGTTGAGCATTTTCTCTACCATCAATAACTTGCTGAACGTGTCGATGCAGCCAGAATATGCTGCCATCTGCGGTATCACAGAGACGGAGTTCGCTACCGACATGGCTTCCGATATCGCAATGCTGGCAAAGGTGTACGAATGTACACCAGAGGAGATGCAAGCCAAGTTGAAAGTGCAATACGATGGCTACCGTTTTGCCAAACAATCCCCTGACATATACAACCCGTTCAGTTTGCTTAAATGCTTCAAGCAAAAAGACATAGCCAGTTACTGGTTCGAGAGTGGCACGCCGACCTTCCTCATACACCAGATGCAGCATTTCAGGACTGACATCATGGGGATGGATCGCATTGAGGCTTCTGCCTCTTCCTTTGATCGTCCTACGGAAGCGATGGAAAACGCCCTTCCGCTGCTTTACCAAAGCGGCTATGTCACCATCAAGGACTATGACCGCGAAACCGAATCCTACATCTTGTCGATTCCCAACAAGGAGGTTCGGGTTGGACTTATCGACGGCCTTATCCCAGCTTATATAGGCTTGGACGGCAGTTCGGTCAAGGATGGCTTTGCATTGAAGTTTTACCGTGCGCTGCGTAGAAACGACATGGCGGCCGCATTGGACGAGATGAAGGCTTTCCTTGCAGGTGTTCCATACGTTGAGGGTTTCAAAAAGAAACTGGAGGATGCCGCGTTCTCGGAGGGCTTCTACGAATACACTTTTTGGTTGATATTCAACATGCTGAATGTGTATGCCCAAACCCAGGTGAAATGTCATGGCGGACGCATTGACTTCGTGGTGCAGATGCCTGACGCCACATACGTCTTCGAGTTGAAGGTGAATGGCAATGCCCAGGAAGCCATAGACCAAATCAATAGCAAAGGTTACGCACTACCCTATCAGTCAGAAGGCAAAAAAGTAGTGAAAGTGGGTGTGCAGTTCGACCGCGACACGATGACCGTTGGGGAATACATCATCGCTTAGGCACTCAACGCTCACTCAATCTCCAGCGTCTTCCTGCAAATCTCAATCTCCTCTGGGTCGCCGGTGTATTTGCCGTGGTCGTCACTGAGTTTGACCACCTTTTTCCAGTTGCGTTTCTCGGTGATTTTGGCTGCCGTCAGTTTCACGACGATGTTCATCGGTTTCACATTGTCGATGTCGCAGGTGAGGTGGGTGCCGATACCGTAGGAGTCTTGCATCCGCCCATTCACAGCCTCGTGGATGGCGATGGCTTCGCTGACATTCAGGCCATTACTGAAAATGATGGACTTTTGTGCGGGGTCGATGCCGAGTTCCTTGTATTTGGCGATGATTTCCTCCAAAGCCTCAATGTTGTCGCCGCTATCGACGCGCAAGCCGTCAAACAATTTGGCGTGTAATGTGGTGAAATTCTGGAAGAAAGCCTTGCGCGTATAGGTGTCGTAAAGGAACACACCCAGACTGCCCGCATACACCTCCTGCCAGTAGTCCATGGCGAGGTAGTTGGCTTCGTTGTAGCCGTAAAGCGAGCAGGTCTCAATGAACTGATGGCTCATCGTTCCAATGGGCGTGAGGTCGTATTTCATGGCCAACAGCACATTACTCGTTCCCACGAAACAAGTTTTGGTGAACTGTTTTTGCGCCTCGATAAACGATTGTATCACCCTGTCCTGATGCTCAAAGGAGAAACGGCGGCGTGTGCCGAAGTCACTGAACTTCACGCCATTACCGATTAATCGGATGCCTTTGTCGTAGGATTTCTTGTATTCCTTCTCGGCATCGTAATGCTCAAATTCGCCCTTCAGTTCGTGCATCAGTTCTGAAACGGTTGCCAAGATGGGCATCTCCCAAAAAACGGTGCGCCATAGCAAGCCTGTGACGGTGATATGCAAGTGACCCTCAGCGTCTTGGCTCACTTCGACCTCGTTGGGGCGCATGTGGAAGCCTCTCAAAAAGGTGAAGAACCACAGCGGGAAATAATAGCATTTCCGTTTCATGAAATGCACTTCCTCGTCGGTGATTCTTAGGTTGCCGTAAAGGTCGAATTGTTCCCGCAACTTTTCGGCGAAACCTTCGGGATAGACCGTGTTATTGCGGTCGACGAAGGTGTATTGACCAATGGCGCGTGGGAACTTTTGCAGGTAGGCATAGCACACGCTGAAAGTGTATAGGTCGTTGTCTAACAGGCTGTTGATGATTTGTCTCATGGCTTATAGTTTGCTGATGATACTCCTAATTTTATCTGATATATACTTCACTGAATTGGTCGTGTTTTCAAGCACTTGCACGAGGTCTTTCCGCTTGATGATTTCGGTGAGGCTGTAGTTTTGTTGGAACAGTTTGCTGATGTAACTGCCGTAAAGCACATCGTTTTCGTTTTCCAACGACTTGATTTCGTGACACAAACGGACGATTTCCTTGCCTTTGGCAGTGGTCATTTCGGGCAGGTCGGCGATGATGTTGCTGAGGTTTTCGGCGGCAAACATGATATTGTCGGCCATCGTGGTAAGGTCTTCGTCAACGTCGGTGAAGCGGCGCGTGAGGATGATGTTGGCCGTGTCGTCGATGTGGTCGAGGAAGGTATCCATCATTTCGGCGAGTTCGTGAACGTCTTCACGTTCAAAGGGTGTTAAAACAGTGGCGAAAAGCTGGCTGTAGAAGTCGCGCAACACTTGGTCGCCTTCGGTTTCGCAGGTCTTGATGTCCTTTTTCAAGGCCTCAAGTTGCTGCAAGTCGGTCTCAGTGAGCATCTTGCGCAAAAGTTTGGAAGCTTTGTCGATGTATTCCGCCTGTTTTTGGTAGAGCGGGAAGAACTTGGTTTCCTTGGGGACGAAAAACTGAAAGAAACTGTTGAGGCTCATGGCGTTACTTGACTAAGAGGTTAAACAACAGGTTCAGGATGCCACTGATGACGAGAGGCACTGGAATGGTCAAAATCCAAGACAAGACGATGCGCTTGGCCGTGACCCATTTCACGGATTTCACACCGTCGGTGAGGCCCACGCCAATGACGCCGCCCGTGATGGTATGTGTAGTACTTACAGGAATACCCATGAACGAAGTGGCAATCAATGTGGTAGCACCGGCAAATTCGGCTGAAAAACCTCTAATGGGCGTGATTTTCGCCAAACCGCCACCCATCGTTTTGATGACGTTCTTGCCGCCAATCAGGATGCCCAACGACATGATGATATAGCACGCAACAGCAAGAATGTCAGGGATATGGAAGCCTTGACTGCTGTCGTAGAAATTGCCGATGAAACTTTGCATCTCAGGACTGACACCTTGCGTGGTGAACACGCTGGCCATCAACACGGCGATGATACCCATAGTTTTGGGTGCGTCATTCGAGCCGTGACCGATGCAGAAGGCCGCCGTCGAGAAATGCTGCATCACCTTGAAAATCTTGTCGACCTTTTTGCGCGAACTGTTCTTGAAAATCCTCAGCAAGAAGCACTCAAGGAAGAAACCCAAAAACAAACCGATAAGTGGTGATAACACAATGAAGGCCAATGTGATAATGATTGGCTGCATGTGCAGTACGCCGCTCCCGTTGACGAACCATGCCGCCCCGATGATGCCCCCGATGAGGGCGTGCGAGGTGGAGATGGGCATACCGCTTTTGGTGCAAACGGCCACCCAAATGGCCGCCCCAACGAGAGCAGATAATATAAGGTAGGGGTCGATGACGTTTTGGTCGGCAAAGTTGGCCATGGTGTTGCCCACCGCAAATTGCTGATGTAGCACCAATCGGATGAGGAAGAAGGCAGCGAACTCCCAAAACGAGGCCCAAATGATGGCCTGAATCGGGGTCATTACCTTGGTGGCGATGATGGTCGAGATGGAGTTGGCCGCGTCATTCATGCCGTTCAGGAAGGTGAAGACGAAGGCAAGGATGATGGAGAAGATGATGGCTATGGTCAGGAGGTTCATCACGATTCTTTTATGATAATACTTTTAACGGTGCTGGTCACCTCCTTGGCGCGGTCGGTGGTGTCTTCCACGGCTTGGGCTATCTCCTTGTATTTCAGCAGTTCTATCTCGTCATGCTCGTTGCTGAAAAGGTAGGAGATGTAGTCGCCATAAATGTCGTCGACGGCATGTTCGATGAGGGTGACTTTCTGGCACAAGTCGCTGATTTGCTGATGGTTCTTCCCAAGGTCGTCCAAGAGGCCAAAGATCTGCATCATTAGGCTGGCGTCCTCATGGATGTTGTCGATGATCTCCTTGATTTGCTTGTCGATTTTCTTGGGGTTGTACATCAGGATGGTCTTGGCCGAATGGTTGATGAAGTCGAGGAACTTATCCAAGTCCATGGCCAAGGCGTTCATGTCCTCGCGGTCGAAGGGCGTAACGAAAGCCTCGTTCAGTTCGATGTAGAACTCGCGCAACAGTTCGTCGCCGGTGGTCTCCTGTTTCTTGATCATTCGGGTGAGCAGTTTGCGCTCCTCGGGGTCGTCGCTCTTGACGAGTTCCTTGAGGTATTTGGCCGCAATTTGCGCAGTCTCAGCCTGTTTTGCGTATGTGGGGAAGAAATGCTTCTCGCGGCTGCTTCCTCTGGTGAAAAGGTTGTTCAGTGCCATTATCGAGATGGGTTTGAAATCGTTAAATTTAACGAAATTAATTTGGGGGCAAAAGTAGGGAAAAAATGGAACGGATGAAAGAAAAAGAGAATTAATGTGTCTATTCGGCTTACATCAAGAAAAACAACGCCACTCCGACCATCGTAATCAACGTTCCAATCACCTCTTTCACGGATATTTTTTGCTTGTGGATGATGGCATATGGTACGATGATGAGGACGGGCGTGAGAGCCATCAGGGTGGAGGCGATGCCCGCCTTGGCGTATTGCACGGCCATCAGCGAGAGCGACACGCCGAGGAATGGTCCGAAAAAGGTGGTCAGCGTGGCGAAAAGCATCCCTTTCTTGTCGCGGACGGCCTTGCCGACCTGCGGCAACGACTTGGCCAAGGCCAAGATGAGGAAAAAGCCCACAAATCCTGCCACAGCGCGGATGTAAGTGCCGGCAAAAGGCATCATTTTGGCGATGGATTGAGGGGCATCGGAAGGGATGGCTTGCTCGTAATGCTCCAGACCTATCTTGCTGAGAACCAAGCCAACACCTTGACCAACTCCAGCCCCTATTCCGAACAAAACGCCTTTTAAAGGCAGTTTTAAGGTGAGTTTGTGCTGCTCGCCGCCTCGGGCTAAAATAGAGATGGCAATACCCGTCAGGGTGACGAGCATGGCCAACCATGAACGCCACGACATCGACTCGCCCAACATCAACCATCCGGCAATGCCTGCCATTGGTGGGGCCAAGGTCATAAACAACTGGCCATAGCGCGAGCCGAAAACGATGTAGGAATTGAACAGACACCAGTCGCCGAAGACATAACCCACCAAGCCTGAAAGCGCCAGCCAAAACCATGCTTGGCCGTTGGCATACAAGGGATAAGGTGCCCCAGTGACCACCCAAAGCATGACCGAAAGGAAAGCCCACGAAAGTACCATGCGAATGAGGTTGAGCGGCAATGAGCCCAACCGATGGCTGGCCACGTCAGCAAACAGGGCTGTGGCCGTCCACGAAAAGGCTACGATAAGGGCAATGATTTCGCCGAAATAAGTGGTGGTCATAAGGAATACTTATCTCGCCGCCACCCCACACAAATGGAACAACACCCGCGCTCCAACGTTGCCATCCCAGTCGCCTCCGTCGGGTGAGGGAGAAACTTCGCATAGGTCGAAGCCGATGATGGTTTTGCCAGCCTCGCGGATGCGGTTGAGCAGGTACATCAGTTCCTCGTACTCCAAGCCGCCGGGCACTGGTGTGCCCGTGTTGGGACATAGTTTCGGGTCCAAAGCGTCAATGTCGATGGAGAGATAGACCTTCTCAGGTAAGGAAGCAATCATCTCATCTACAATGTCTTTCCATCTTGCGCCTTCATACATGCGTCGGCGGCAATCGCGGTCAAAGAAGATTTTGATGCGCTCGGGTTGGCTCTCAGCCAAGGCTTTTTCCTGATGGCAGTAGTCGCGGATTCCGACTTGCACTAATTTCTTCACATTGCTGAATTTCAATGTGTTGTAAAAGATGGAAGCATGTGAGTATTTGAATCCCTCGAAAGCCTCGCGCAGGTCGCAGTGGGCGTCGGCGTGGAGGATGCCATATTCCTCACCTATATTATTAAGGTATTGGTGGTAGGCCAAAGGGCAACTGTGGTCGCCGCCCAAAAGTCCCACAGCCTTGCCTTGTTTTTTCCAATAGGCGATGCGCTCGCGCAGCCAATCGTTTTTCTTCTCCGTGGCAGCTTCGATACGGGCGTAAAGTTCATCGTATTTCTCTGGTTCTTCGTCGATTGTGCCTTCATACAATGCGTTGATGATGTCCTCGCTCAGCGGAGCCATCTCATCGTGCAGTTCGCGGAGTTCCACTTGCAAAGAAGCCTCCATGATGGTGGCTGGTCCGTCTACGGTGCCTCGGTTGTAACTGGTCGTGAGTTCCCATTCAACGGGTATGATGATGATTTGCGCTTCCTCGGCGGAACAAGGCAGCCCGTAAATGCCTGAATCGGCGACGGCTGCGGCGTTGGGGTCAAAGTTGTTTTCCATTGTTGATAATTTTGGCGGACAAAATTAAACAAAAAACAAATTAATCATTACTTTTGCGGCCAAATTTGAATCAGATGGATCTCTTTTCCTGTCTTTCGCCCTTCGTTTTTTGCAGTTTTGCCTCTGGCAGCAGCGGCAATTGCTATTATGTGGGCAAGCAGGACGAGGGCGTTTTGGTGGATGTGGGCATCAGCGCAAAGCAAATCTTGAATCTGTTGGCAGAGAACGACATACCGCTCAGCCAAATCAAGGCCATACTGATTACTCACGACCACATCGACCATGTGTTGGGGCTTGAAAACTTGACAAAACTGTCGTCCATCCCGATTTACGCGCACTCGGATTGCTTGCAAGGCATTGCGGAAGGCAAGTCGACGAAGAAAGTCGACCCGCAATTGTTCCGCGAAGTGGAGCCTTTGCAGCCTTTCGAGGTTTGCGGCATCACCATTGAGGCATTCCCTGTTATGCACGATGGCCGAGGTGCTGTAGGCTATCATTTTGATTACGAAGGCCGTACATTGACCATCGCCACTGATATTGGAATGCTTGACAAGGTGGTGAAGGAGCAGATTCGCCGTGCCGACAACCTTGTCATTGAGGCGAACTACGATGTGGAAATGTTGGAAAAAGGCGCATTTGAGCAATGAGGAATCGGCGCGTTTCGTGGCCGAAATCTACCATGCGGGGATGAAAAACATCATGCTTTGCCACCTCAGCGAGAACAACAACACGCCTGAGCGCGCCATGCAGTGCCTCTATCGGCAATTCCAGAAAAAACATATCCATCCCAACGAGAACACCTCGATTTTCCCCCTGCCGCGCCACAAATGCACTGGCTTTGTGTATCTGTAGAATCCCCACATTTCCACAATTTGGGCAATCCTTTTGTACTTTCCACAGTTTTCTACAATCTGTTGTAATTGTGGAAATGATTTCAAAATATTGATATACAATTATTTAAATCTTTCTTTTTGTTGTGGCACACATTGTGCTAAATAAATTAAGGTGATTCAAAAAACTGGATATGATGCAACACAAAATGACATTGGTTTCATTGCTTTTCGTGGTCTTGATGGCCGCCTCGTGCAATGTGGAACGTTCCGAAAAGTACCAAACCCTGTTGGCCGAGCGCGATTCGCTATACACTGAGGCCGTTGCCGCCAAAGGTGGTTTCGACAATGCGCTGAATACCATCAACGAGATTGAGAATGCGCTTGAGGCCATCCGCGCCCAAGAGAACATCATTATGATGGAGAACCAAGAAGGCAACACCAACAAGGCCGTTTCGGAAATCAATGCCATCCAGCAGACCTTGCAGGAAAACCGCAAGAAGATCGAGAAATTGGAGAAACAGTTGGCCGAGCAAGGCTCGAAGTCGAAGGCTTTGAACCAGACCGTGAGCCGACTGAAAAAGCAACTGGAGGAGAAAGATACCTACATCAACAACCTGAAGGACGAGTTGCAGCAAAGCCGCCAGCAGATTGCCGACCTAAACGAACAGGTTTCGGACCTGAACGAGAACATCAACGAACTCAACAGCAATCTTGATGTGATGACGGTTCAGAACGCGGCGCAACAGGCCACCATCGAAAACCAAGATGCCATGCTGAACACGGTGTGGATTTGCATCGCCACGCAGCAGGTGCTTGTGGAAAAAGGCGTCCTCAGCAAAGGCGGTCTGTTCCAACCCACCGAAATCTCCAAGCAGGGCTTTGACAAGAGCCAGTTCATGCAAGGCAACAAGCGCGACTTGGACATCATCCCCCTGCACACCAAAAAGGCCAAAATCATGACCAACCACCCGGAAAGCAGTTACGAAATCACTGAGGGAGAGGAAGGTTCGCTGACCATCCAAATCCATGACAAGGACGCTTTCTGGAGTATGTCGAATTATTTGGTAGTTTCCATCAAATAAAAATCCGGTAAACCGGAACTGCTCGTTTTCAATTTTTTTAAAAACGCCTCACATTTCCCCAATGTGGGGCTTTTTTTGTGTGTAATTTTGTGGAATCCACGAAAATTTGTTATTTTTGCACCCATGAAATGTAGAATTCTTGTAGTGGAAGATGATGCCTCCTTCGGCCTGATGATTCAGACTTGGCTGAAGAAAAACGGCTATGAGGCCGTGCTGGCATCGCGGTTCGAACAGGCTAAAATCGAGATTTCAAACGGAGATTTTGGCTTGATTCTCACCGATTTGCGCTTGCCTGATGGCGACGGCATCATCCTGATGACTTGGGTGCGCGAAAAACTGAAAAGCAAGGTACCCATCATCGTGATGACGGGCTATGCCGAAGTTCAAACTGCTGTTTCGGCCATGAAACTCGGTGCCTTCGACTACCTCAAGAAACCCATCAACCCGAGCGTTTTGGAGGAGAAAATCGCGGCGGCGTTGGCTTCCACCGACGAAGAAGCAGCCGAAACCTTCATTCCGGGCAACAGACAGTGGGTGAGGGGCAGCAGCCCTTCCATGATTCGGCTTTACAAGCATGTGGAACTGGTTGCCCCGACCAAATTCTCCGTACTCATCCTCGGCGAGAGCGGCACGGGCAAGGAATACATCGCCCGCATGATTCACGAGATGAGCCTATATAAAGACGGGCCTTTCATCCCCGTGGATTGTGGAAGCCTCTCCAAGGAGTTGGCTCCCAGTGAGTTGTTTGGCCATCTGAAAGGCTCATTCACCTCAGCCATCGCCGACAAGAAAGGCGTTTTTGAGCAGGCCAAAGGCGGCACGGTGTTCCTTGACGAGGTGGGCAATTTGCCCTACGAAGTGCAGATGCAACTGCTCCGCGCTTTGCAGGAGCAAAAGGTGAGGCCCGTAGGCTCGGCCACCGACATCCATGTTGACGTGCGCATCCTTGCCGCCACCAATGAGAACTTGGAAAAGGCCATAGAAGAAGGCCGTTTCCGTCAGGATTTGTTCCATAGAATCAATGAGTTTGCCATTGAGGTGCCACCTTTGCGCGACCGTTTGGAGGACTTCGATGAACTGACGGCGTTTTTCATCCGTCAGGCCAATGAGGAGTTGGGCAAGAACGTGAAAGGCATTTCGGACGATGCCTTGCAACGCATGAAGGAGCAACGCTGGAACGGCAACCTGCGCGAGTTGCGCAATGTGGTACGCCGTTGCGTGCTGTTTGCCGAGGGCGAAAACATCGAATTGGACGACCTACCTGTGTTCAGTGCGCCCAATAAAAAGACCGTCATTGCCGCCGATGAAGACGATTGGGCTTTGCGTCCCGAGCACGAGAAAGAACAAATCGAGGCCGCGCTTCAGAAGGCGCGTGGAAATAAGACCGTGGCCGCCAAACTTTTGCAAATTGACAGGAAGACCTTGTATAACAAGATGCATTTGTATGGGATAGAACTTTAATCTTATTCGATCCCATACTTCTCCGCCAGCAAATCCAGCAATTCATCAACTTGCGACATGAATTGGGTGGCGTCGTCTTTCCAGTTGGGGTAGTCGGCTTCAGTTTCGGGTTTGCCGCGCAGGGCGTTCATGCGGGCGAGGAAGGTGGTGTCGCGCTCCAATTGCTTGAACATGGGCAGCATCTTGTGGCAAAGCCCTTGCATTTCAACGAAATCCGACTGCTCAATTAAAGTGTTCATTTTAACCAAATCGTCGGCGGTGGACCGCACAAAGACGGCCAAAATATCGGTCATGGCTTCCTTGTCGTTGCCCATCATTTCACTGAAGGCGGGAAAATCGGGGAAAGCGGTTTCGGCCTCCATTTCGCTTGAAGCAACACTTCCGAACAGGTTCTCCAACTGCTTGAGGTTGAATGGTTTTTGTAAGAATCCATCGAAGCCCTCGGCTTTGGCTTTTTCGATGGTGTATTCGATGCGGCCAGTCATAAGAATGACGGGCTTTTTGGGGTCGGCTTCCTTGAAGAAATACAGTACATCGTTGCCCGTAACGGCTCCCATTTCCCTGTCAGTCAGGATGTAATCGTATTCCTGCACCTGATGCAGGGCGTTTTCCACATCGTTCATCGAGCGACAGGGAATGGCTTGGTGGCCAAGGCGGTGCAACATGGTATCGATGACGGACAAAAGCGTGTTGTCGTCGTCGATGACTAAGATATTGAGGCTCTTTTTATTGTTCTCGCTTGCCTCATTCGTTTCTTCAACTCTTTGCTCAACCGAATCCACTGGAATTCTAATCTCGAAATGCGTGCCTTTGCCCACTTCGGAATCGATGTGGATTTCGCCGCCGAGCAGGTCGACGAGACCCTTGACGACTGACATGCCATAGCCACTGCCCTCGGCGAATTGGTTGTAGGTCTCGATGCGCACGAAAGGCTTGAACACTTCCTCCAACTTGTCTTCGGGGATGCCCACGCCCGTGTCGGTGATGTCGAAAACGAGCAGGTTGCGCCCCATCCGCGCCTTGAAGGTGACGCTGCCCTCCAAGGTGTATTTGATGCCATTGGAGATGATGTTGGTCAGTATCTGTTTGATTTTCAGTTGGTCGGAGCAGACGAAAGTGTTGGGTTCGATGCTGTTTTCCAACTTAAACGCCAAATTTTTGTGGCGTGCGATGGACTCGAACATCTCGGCGGTTTCATCGCAAAGTTGGTGGATGTTGAAGTTCTCCTTGTTGACTTGCAGTTTGCCCTGTTCGAGGCTGGAGAACTCCAAAAGGTTGGTCAGTAGGTTGAGGATGTGGCCGGCGGATTGCTGTATCGAGTTGATTTCCTTCTCGTTGCCGGTCTTGTCCAAAAGTTCCACATAGCCCATGATGGAGCTGAGCGGCGTCTTGATGTCGTGTGACACGGAGAGCAGCAGTTTGTGGCGGCTTTCCATGATTTCCTCAGTCTTCTTCTTGGCTTCCTCGGCGGCGCGACGGGCGCGATAGCCTTTGTTTACATCGCTGATAATCAGTATGATGAAGATGATGATGAGCAGCAATGTTGCGGCACCGATGAGGATGGAGGTGCGTGTGTTTTCGTCGATGATTTCCTCGCTTTTCTCGATTTCAAGGATGGTGGAGTCGAGGATTTCTTGGTTGAGGCGTATCAATAAGGTGGAAATCTGCTCTGAGAGTTGGTTGTCGGCCTTCACCAGTTCCTGCGTCTTTTTCTCGTATTCCTTGATTTTTTTCCAGTATTCGGCCTTGGCGCGGTTGGAAAGCACGCGCAGGTCGGCCAAAATGTTGATGGTGTCGGGGTGCTGCCGTTGGATGTGGAGCGTGTCGGTGCGCTCGATGGAGATGTACACGAGACTGTCTTCGGCGGATTCAGACGGGTTGAACACCTTGCCGACCCTTTGCCAGAAGCCTGGCTTGTCAAGCTTGCGCGGCACATGGATGATGGTGTCTTTCGAGACGGTGGTCACCACGATTTCGTCCTCAGTTTTTGGGGGTCTGTAGTCGTCGATGGTGCGGTCGAATTCGGCCAAAGGGTTGAAGTCGTGGAACTGTTTCGACAGTTCGTTGCTGATGCGTCCCTTGCTTTTGATGAGGCTTTCTATCTTGCTCACCATCAGTTTGTTGTCGTCGCTGATTTCAAACGACATCAGCGAGTCGGTTTGCGCGGTGATGGCCTCTCGGTAGGCGTTGAACTCGCGCTTGTATTTGGGTTGTTCGGTGAAGGCGAAGAGGTTGGCGGCGTTTTGGGCGGCGTGTACGTTTTTGGTGAATTCGTTCACCCAATTGAGCGCGTCGTGCTGCGAGTCGATGTTGGAGCGTTGGTTTTCTATGCTGTTGCGGAGGTTGGAGATGTAGTAGAACAAGGCTGCGCAAAGTGCCATGACGAACAGGTAGGTGATGACCACCTTCCAACTGGTGCGGCTCCCGCTTGGGTAATCGTTTCGGCTTTTCTTCGGCATGATGCGGCAAAGATAGCACTTTTTTTTATCTTTGCGGCTCAAATAAAGCATCAAACCATGAACAAGAAAAAGTTGTTATTACTGCTCGCTTTGGTGGCGGTGGTGTTGTATCTCGTCCTTAGCAACCAACCTGAAAACCCAACTGAATACGCTGGAAATCAGGACGCTGCGGGCAAAACCGAAATCGTCATCCTGTCCGTCAACGACATGCACGCCAACATCGACCTGTTCCCCAAATTCGCCGCGATGGTCGACAGTTTGAGGGCCATCTACCCAAATATGATGCTGTTTTCGGCAGGCGACAACCGCACGGGCAACCCCGTGAACGACCAGTACGACCCCGTCAATTACCCCATGATCGAACTGATGAACCAAACAGGTTTCGACCTTTGCGCCGTGGGCAACCACGAATGGGACGGCAACATCGTGAACTTGCAGAACGACATCCGTCGGGCCAAGTTCCCCTTCCTCTGCGCCAACGTCGTCATCCCCGACACGGTCAATCTCAGTATCAAGCCTTTCGTGACCTTTGAAAACCAAGGCGTTAAGATGGCAGTAGTCGGCATGATTGAAGTCCGCCACGATGGTATTCCGGGCGCGCATCCCGACAACCTGAAAAAGGTGAGTTTCAAACGCGCCTTCGATGAGCTTCCTAAGTACCAATACCTTAGAAACCAGAATGATGTGGTGATTTTGCTTTCGCATTGCGGCATTGAGGACGACATGGAAATAGCCCAAGCCTATCCGTGGCTCGATGCCATCATCGGCGGCCACAGCCACACCTTGATTGAGCATCCTCGCGAAACCAACGGCGTGTTAGTTACACAATCCGGCTCGCACCTGAAATTCGCCACATTGATTAAATTAGAGGTGGAAGGCCACAAGGTTGTCAATAAAGAGGCCATTGTGTTGAATGTCAGCAAGGTAAGGAAGGAAAAACCCGAAATCAGGCAATTGGTGAACGGGTTCAACGACGCGCCCGCCTTGAACGAGCCTATCGCGACGGCGAAGACCAAGTTTGAGAACCCAGAGGAGTTGGGCTGCATGATAACCGATGCCATACGCGAGATGAGTGGTGCCGACTTCGCCTTCCAAAACACGGGCGGGGTGCGTGTCAACTACTTGAAGAAAGGCCCCATCACCGTGAAGGATGTCTATAGCATTGACCCATTCAACAACGAAGTGGTCATGTTCCGCATGACCGGCGAGCAGGTGAAGCGGTTCATCCTCAATTCCTACCGCAAAAACGGCGGCCATCCGTCCTATGTTTCGGGCATGACCTATAGGGTGAGCGATGACGGTAAGTCAGTGTGGATCAACATGGAAGGCACGGGTTTCTCGACCAAGAAGGTGTATAAGGTGGCCTTCAACAGTTACATGGCCTCCACGGTCAACATCGAGAGCGTCGACGACGGGCGGAGCCTCTTCAGGACTTCCGAGGAAATGATGATTGATTTTTTGCGCAGGCAAAAAGTGGTTGATTATCAGGGTGTAGTCAGAACGCATTAAAATTCTGTTTGTACGAAAAGAAAGTTTTTGTACTTTTGCAGGCTCAAATTTTGAAGATTGAAATCGAAGAAGATGAAAAAAGCATTATCGATTTTTGCAATGGCTTTATTATTAGTCAGTTGCGGACCAAAAAAGAAAGAAGTCCAGTTGATTCCCACCGAAAACTTCAATACTGAGGTGGACGGCAAGAAGGTTTCGCTTTATACCTTGCACAATGGTTTTCTGACGATGCAGGTCACCAACTACGGCGGTCGCGTAGTCGCCCTTTGGATGCCCGACAATCGCGGTAGTTTCGAGGACATCGTTCTTGGTTACGACCGTATCGAGAAGTATTTGAACAACGAAGGCGAGCGTTATTTGGGTGCCGTCGTCGGGCGTTGCGCCAACCGCATTTCCAATGCCAAATTCACTCTGAATGATGTTGAGTATCAGTTGACTAAGAATGACGGCGAGAACACGTTGCATGGCGGCCTCACTGGTGCCGACAAGCGTGTATGGGATGTGGTTTCGGTCAACGACAGCGTGATAAAGATGCATACCGTTTTTGCCGATGGCGAGGACGGTTTCCCAGGCAACCTCGATGTGACCATGAGTTACACCTTGACGCATGACAATCAGTTTGTTATCCGCTATGCGGCCACTACCGATGCCCCTACGTTGTGCAACCTTTCGCACCATTCCTTCTTCAACCTGAAGGGCGAGGGCAACGGCACCATCCTCGACCACGAACTGCAAATCAATTCGCGCTACATGACCACCATCGATGAGCATATCCTGACCACGGGCAAGTTCTCGGGCGTGAAGAATACGCCTTTCGACTTCCGCGAAAAGCACCGCATCGGCGACAACATTGGCGCCGACGACGAGCAATTGAGAAACGCGAAAGGCTACGACCACAACTGGATTATTGACAAGAGCGACCCGAAGGCCTACGCTTGGAACGCCACCCTCACCGAACCCGTCAGCGGACGCGAAATGCAGGTGTGGAGCGACCAAGTTGGTATGCAGTTCTATAGCGGTAACTTCTTCAACGGCAAGGGTATAGGCAAGTGTGGCAAGCCTTTGAAATACCGTGAAGGTTTGGCCCTCGAAACGCAGTTTTTCCCTGATGCCATCAACCATGAGGCCTTGGCACCTACGCCGATTCTCAACCCTGGCGAGGAATACCACCAACTTTGCATCTACAAGTTCTCGGTGAAGCCCAAGGAAAAGAAATAAGCAATGCGAAAAATGTTGGGCCTCGTGTCGTTGGATGCGAGGCTTTTTTTATTTTTGCACAATCAAAATTGACTGTTATGCTGAAATTCAAATGTCCGCTGCTTGCGGTTACCGACATGGAGAAATCCATTGAGTTTTATGAAGAACTGATTGGCGACAGGGTCGCGATGAACTTTGGCGAGAATGTTGTGTTTGAGGGCGGTTTCGCGCTTCAGGAGATGAAGACTTGGAAGGCCATGATCCACACTGAGAATGTGCGCCGCAAGAACAACGCTGTGGAACTCTATTTCGAGGAGGAAAACTTTGACCGTTTCCTCGAATACCTGAAGGAATTCCCCAAACTCAAGTATGTGCATGGCGTGGAGGAAATGCCTTGGGGTCAGCGAGTGGTTCGCTTTTATGACCCTGATTCCCATATCATTGAAGTGGGTGAGGCGATGGATGCCGTCATCAAGAAACTGTTGAAATCGGGCATGACGGTGGAGCAGGTTTCCGAAAAGAGCCAATATCCCATCGAATACGTCAAGCGGTTCGCGTGATGAATTACCTTTCTGTCAATTCCATCTCCAAGTCATTCGGCAAGACTTTGTTCGCCGATGTCACCTTTGGCATCGAAAAGGGCGACAAAACCGCGCTGATTGCCACAAATGGATCGGGCAAGTCGACCATGCTGAAGATTTTGGTAGGGAAGGAGTCGCCCGACACGGGGACGATTACCTACGCCAACGACTTGAAAATCGGCTACTTGGAACAATTGCCCGTATATCCTGCTGGAACACGGATTTCTGATTTGCTCGACGACCTGAACGAGGAGCAACACCTGAAAGCGCGACAATATTTGACCCGCTTTGCGCTCAATGATTTGGAGCAATCCGTTGACGAACTTTCGGGTGGACAGGTGAAACGCTTGGCTTTGGCATTGGTACTATTGCATGAGCCTGATTTCCTGATTCTTGACGAGCCTACCAACCACTTGGATGTGGAGATGGTG
>CACXQO010000007.1 GCA_902769815.1 uncultured Bacteroidia bacterium
GGATTTTTTGCACAAAAAACGCTCGATTACAAGTTTTTGTCTAAATTTGCAGTTTCAATGTGTATCACCTCATAAAACAACAACTATGAATCGTATCTTCAAGGCTCTGGCCATCGTCGCACTGCTTTCGCTCACTCCCTTGCGGCAGTTTGCCCAACAACCCTACAGGCAATATGCCGACGAGGGCATCATGCTCAACTTTTTTGAAATCGGCAACCCCGACCTCCGTTTGTATCTGCTTTACAACATCGGGCTTGACGACAGGTTCTCGCTGCTTGCGGAGGACGAGTACGGCCAATTCATCGTCAATCCGAGCGAAGACCACTTCGACGGCAATTTCTTTGAGGCTTTCGAGTCGTTCTACAACAACGCCGCCACCAACTTCCGCATGATTGACAAAGTGGACCTCGACAGGCTCGTTCACCAATGGAAAGAGCGCGTTCCGGCCATGTTTTTCACCTCAATCACCATGGATTTGGCGCTCAACCGGGCCATGACCGAAAACAACCATTGCGTTGATTCCGACCCTTTCTGCACTTCAGACGTCATCACCTTCAATGCGGCCAACACCAGCCAAACCGCCGACCAACTTGAGGCACCCGGCGTTTTCGACGACGGTTGCATAGGCTCATCCTACAATCCCTCGTGGTATCACATGAGAATCAACACGGGCGGGCAGTTTATTATCCACATGGAAGGCCACGACCCGTGGTCCAACGTAGAAAGGGACATCGACTTCTGCATGTGGGGACCTTTCGAGCATCCAACCGACCCTTGCGTTGCCCAACTGACGACAGACAAAATCATCGACTGCAACTATTCGTCTTCCTATTCCGAAGACATCTTTCTGGGCTATTCCGAAGGGCAGCATGTGCATAACCAGAGCCACGGCACCATCACTGAGCACACCCCCGAAACAGGAGAATATTACATCCTGATGATCACCAACTACTCGCGTGAGCCTTGTGTCATTTCGTTCACCAAGACCGAAGGCTCAGGCCCTGGCACCACCGACTGCGGCATCCTGCCCGGCATTGCCACCAACGACGGCCCTTATTGCGTCGGCGAAACCATTCATCTCTCCGTCACCACGCAAGCTGGCGCCACTTACAGTTGGACCGGCCCGAACAATTTCACCTCCACTTCGCAAAGCCCCACCTTACCGAACTGCACTATGGAAATGGCCGGCACCTATACCTGTGTGACAACCGTTGATGGACAAACCACCACCGGCTCGACCGAGGTCGTCATCTATGCCATGCCTGTCGCCGATTTCGAGTTCACCGCCGTTTGCGAAGGCACGCCCACCCAATTCACCAGCACAGCCACCACCAACCCCTTGGGGCATGAAATTACAAGTTATGAATGGGATTTTGGCGACGGCACCACCGACGACACCCAAAACCCGACACACACTTACGCCGCTCCGGGCACTTACAATGTGACTCATACCGTACAAACAGGTCGCCGGTGCGTAGATGAAATCACTCTGACAGTGACCGTCTATACCATCCCGACCGTCACCGTAACGTCTAACCCCACCCAAGTCATCTTCGGCGGCACCGCAACCCTCACCGCCAATGCGACACCCGCAGGGAACTACACCTACCATTGGGAACCCGCCAACATGGTGACCAACCCCAACAGCCAAACCACCCAAACCGTGCCCCTCACCTCGTCGCAAGTGTACACCGTCACCGTAACGAGTGTTGACGGCGGCTGCACCAGCACCCAACAAATAGTGGTGAACATGGAAGGCTCCGACATGACGGCAACGGCCATCGCCGAACCCGGCGAAATCTGCGAGGACGGCACGACCACCCTTCACGCCTACCCCATCAACGGCACGGGCAACTATACTTACAATTGGACACCCGCCAACCTGCTCAACAATGCGAGTGTACAGCACCCCATTGCCACACCTCCCCTTGGGCAGACCGAATTCTCTTGCACCATCAGCGACGGCATCGCCACGCAGATCGTCAACGTGACCGTAACCGTTTATCCCAAGGAAGAGCAAGACCTCTATGAATCCATTTGCGCTAACGAGACCTACAACTTCTTCGGCCAAGTACTCAACACTTCGGGCGTTTATACCCACCACTTGCAGACCCAACATGGCTGCGACAGCCTTTTGAGGCTCAACCTCACCGTAAACCCGCTCGATGCTTACGAGTTCACCGTTCCCATCGAGGAAAGTTGCGACGAATACTTTTGGGATCCTCAAGGTCACGAAATCGTAGCAACCGACCATGATGGCCTGACCTACGACCTTTCCGGCGATTATGAAAGGACGTACAAAAACCACATGGGCTGCGACAGTGTTGTGAAGATGCACGTGCAATTCAACTACACGCCCGCACCCACGCCCATCTATCCAATGGACCCGGACAACACAGCTCCCCACTGGGTGGTTCCGTCAACGGAATTCCAAATCAACACATACGATTTCGAACTTTGGGACACCAACCCGAACTGCAATTGGGACACCGTCACATGGTCGTGCGACGAGGCTCCCGGATGGCCGCTTGAGCCTTTCGGCTTGAAAGGCCAGAGTTGCAAAGTGTATGTGCTCGAACACGTTGACGACACCATTTGGCTGAAAGCCCACGCCTTCAACCGTTGCTCGCCCAATGAAGGCATCGAGCAGAAGTATTGGCTCATCAGTTCGTTCTACGGCGTGGAGGAACAGGAGGAGGCTTTCGGCTTCGACGTGATTCCCAATCCCAACAACGGGCAGATGGTCTTGCGTTTCGAGTCGCTGACGGGACGAATCTTCGTGAAGGTGTATGACATGCGCGGCGTGCTTGTCGACGAGTTTGAAACCTTCAACGGCTCAGTCAGCAGCACGCACAATTACCAGATGAAGCCTTCGGCGGGCGGCATCTATTTCTTTGTCGCCACTTCCAAGGAAGGCACCGTGACCCGCAAGGTTGTGGTGGAGTCGGTGCATTGATGTTTTTTTCGCATTTATTTCCATTCAAAGCCTTAAGTATTCAGATTTTGTGTATATTTGGCGGTTAATATAGGGATTCCATAAGTGAAACCCTCCTGAAAAGCACCATAAAAACTATTGATATTCAATGAATTAAAAACGCTGTCACATGAATAAATTAGCAAAAATCTTAGGTATTGCCTCGTTCCTCTTGGTCATGCCTCTGCAACAGTTTGGTCAAACTGTAAAGAACAACATCATCGAAATCGAACTCAGCGCGATTACAAACCCCGATTTCCGTTATTGTTTGCTATCCTCGATAGCCAATGATGACGAACTCATCTACACGGTCGACGAGGAAAACAGCAGTGTGTTGCTTACCACCTCACAGCCTATGCCTGAAAACCAATTCCAAGCCTACTTTGACAATCTTATGGCCAATGCAGACACCGAATTCAATTCGTTTTTGGCTGCTGACAAGGAGACGCAGGGCGCATCTTTCTCCGCATGGAAAGAGAATTTGCCCCAAGACCTTTTTGTATTACTATTCAGACAGATGCTCATTGAAAATCCAGTCAACAGGGACGGAAACCAAACTTGTGCCACAGCAGATCCGTTTTGCACGACGGATGTGGTCAGTTTCTATATCGATGCCAGCGTTAGCGGCTCCTGCGAATCAGGGCCAGACTATGGTTGCATGACCCCCTACATTGCCAGACCTCCATATTGGTTCTATATGAAAATAGGTGTGGCCGGCACATTCACCATCCAAATCACCAACAGCAACAACAACGACTTGGACTTCTGCGCTTGGGGACCTTTTACAGACCCTGTTAGCCCATGTACAAGCCAACTGACTTCCGACAAGATCATCGACTGCGACTCGCCTTACAACAGCGTTCAGGAATGTACCATCCCGGCGAGCTCGCAAGTGGGGCAATACTATCTCTTGGTGATTACGAGATATTCATCAGGTTCTACGACTGTCACCTTCTCTAAAGTCCCTGGTAGCGGCCCTGGCGAGACCGACTGCGGCATTTTGCCCCCAATGGTCGAAAACGACGGCCCTTATTGCGTTGGCGAAACCATCCACCTGACCGCCAACGGACAAGCTGGAGCTTCCTATAGTTGGACAGGCCCTAACGGTTTTTCATCGACCCAACAGAACCCGACCATCTACAACTGCACGATGGCCCACTCCGGCACCTACACTTGCACCATTTCCATAGGCAGCGCAACCAACAGCGCAACCACCGAAGTGGTAGTCATACCCCAACCCACGGCCAACTTCAACTACACCTCGGAGTGCAGAGGCACGCCGACACAATTCACCAGCACCAGCACCACCAACCCGCCAGGGCAGCAAATACAGAGTTACCAATGGAACTTCGGCGACGGGCAGACCGGCTCGGGCCAAAGCGTGACGCACACCTATGCCAATGCGGGTAACTATACGGTCACCCTGACCACTTCGTGCGGCAACGGCCATTGCACCAGCACCAAGACCCAAACCGTGCCCGTGTATGCCGCGCCTGTGGCCGCTGCCACGGCCAACCCCAGCACGGTAATCTATGGCGGCGTTTCGACCCTGACCGCCACGGCAGGCACCACCGGCTCATTCAACTTCCACTGGGAACCGGCCAACATGGTGGTCAATCCCAACGCCCAAACCACGCAGACCGTCCCGTTGCAGGCCACGCAAACCTACACCGTGACCGTCACCAACCCGCAAGGCGGCTGCTCAAGCACGGCACAAGTCACCGTGAGTATGGAAGGCTCCAACATGACCGCCCACGCCACCGCCGACCAAAACACCTTGTGCGAAGGCGAGTCGACCACGCTGCACGCCTATCCTTCGGGCGGCACGGGCAACTACACCTATAGTTGGACACCTGCCAACACCCTCAACAACGCCAACATCCAGAACCCTGTGGCCACACCGCCCGTGGGCACCACCACCTACACATGCGCCGTCAGCGACGGCATCACCAGCCAGAACGTCAACGTGTCGGTCACTGTCTATCCCAACATGGAGTCCGACATCTACCAGACCATCTGCGAAAACCAAACCTACCAGTTCTTCGACCAAGCCCTGCAAGCACCCGGCGTTTACAGTCACACCATCGAGACCACGCACGGCTGCGACAGCACCATCCACCTGCACCTTGACAATTGGGACATCTACGAAACCCCCATCACCCGCCATTTTTGCCAAGGCGAATCCTACGACTTCTTCGGCAATCAACTGAGTTCGGGAGGCATCTATTACCACACCTTGGAATCGGTTCACGGCTGCGACAGCACCATCAAACTCAACCTCATCCAAGACCCGGTTTATGAAATCCACCTGACCGAATCGACATGCCAAGGCGGACCGGGCTATTACTTTGCTCCACTTGATATGTATTTCCCGCCCAGCCCATATCCGAATGTACTCATGTTTGAAACGGCTGCAGGCTGCGACAGCATCGTTTTCCTCACCGTTGAAGAAGCCGAGTACAACTCAAAGACCTACAATGTGTCGCTTTGCGCCACCGAGTACACTTGGGGTTCAAACGGGATGACTTATTACGAATCAGGCACCTACTACGACACCCTTTCGTTCCCCAACTCCTGCGACAGCACCCTCACGCTCAACCTTGAACTAAGACCCAGTTTCAGCGATAATATTGAGGTTACCAGTTGTGACAACTATCACTGGAAAAACGACACCTATGGTGTTGACTCAATCTTCAGGGAAAGCACCGTCTACACATACCACTACAGCAACTTTTTCGGCTGCGACAGCGAGGCAACCCTCTATCTCACCATCAACGACCACGATGAGGTAACGTTAGAAGTGCCTGTAAATGAGAGTTGCGACAGTTACCTTTGGGATCCGCAAGGCCACGAATACACTCCTGGCAGCATTTACGTTCAAGGCAACACCTATGATCCAGAGGACCATGTGTTCAACATTTCAACTCACGGGACTCCATACGTCAGGACTTATAAGAACATCCACGACTGCGATAGCGTCGTGTCGATGTATGTCACATTCGAGTATACCCCTCACCCCACCCCCATCTATCCCATGGATGCCACCAACGACAAGCCGCACTGGGTTGTGACGGCCACCGAGTTCCAAATCAACTCCTACGACTTCAACCTCTGGGACGAAAACCCGAACTGCCATTGGGACACCGTTCTCTGGACTTGCGACGAGGCTCCCGAATGGATTCTCGAACCCTTTGGCGACCGCGCCCAATGCTGCAAGTTGTATGTGCTTGGCTATGTTCCCGACACGATTTGGCTGAAAGCCTATGCCTACAACGAATGTGCCGGAGAGGGCATCGAGCAGAAGTATTGGCTCAAGAGTTCGTTCTATGGCATTGAGGAGCAGGCCAATAGCATGGCCACCTTCGACATTGTGCCCAACCCCAACAACGGCCAGATGACGCTTAACTTCGAATACCTTACCGGAAAGACCAACATCCGCGTCTACAACATGCTCGGCACGATGATCGACCAATTCGAGACCTACAACAGCATCGGTGCCAACACCTACCAATACGACATGAAGACCAAAGCCGACGGCATCTATTTCTTCGTCGCGACGAGCAAGGAAGGCACCATCGCCAAAAAGGTCGTCATTCAGCATTAACCGAACTAAGATGAACTGCTTCAAGAGATGAACCGCTTTAAGAAAACCATATTGCTGCTATTGCTTTCTTGCCTTGCCCTGCCCACGGCTTGGTCGCAAAACACCTCCACCCAAGGCAAGGAGTTTTGGCTCTCGTTCATGCACAATGGTTACAAAGACCACACTTTGGGTGGCTGGGTCATCAACCAAGTGCTTATCAGTGCCAAGCGTGACTGCTCTGGCACCGTCACCAACCCGTTGACAGGCTGGACGGAGAGCTTCTCGGTGAGAGCCAACAACATCACCACTGTCGAGATTCCCGAGCAGCAAGGTTATCACAACGGCAACATTAACGAAGTCATTTCACAAAAGGGCATCAAAGTGGTTGCAACTGACACCATTTCAGTTTATTGCACCAACATCGCCTATGTTTCGTTTGATGCCTCATTCGTGCTGCCCACCGAAAGCCTCGGCGACGAATACATCATCCAGTGTTCCGATCAATCGATGACCGGGACAAATTCCTATGTCTACAATAACGAAACCAGCGCATTCCTCATTGTGGCCACTGAAGACAACACGGAAGTTGAAATCACGCCCACGGCCAACACCTTGGGCGGACACCAAGCAGGAGAAGCCTTCACCATAACAATGAACGAGGGCGAAACCTACCAAGTAAGGTCGGTGAGAACCGGCCAAAACCGCGACCTCAGCGGGACGCACGTGCTGGCCAGCGACTGCAAGCGCATCGCCGTATTCAACGGAAACACGCTCACCTGCATTCCAACGACCATGGACAACGGCTACGACCAAGTGTTTGAGCAAGCCATGCCCTTGCGCTCGTGGGGAAAGAACTTTGTGGTGACCAGTTCGCGCAACCGCAACCGCGACTTCATCAAAATCACCTCAAGTGCCAACAATAACCAAATCACTAAGAACGGCGAGCCTTTGATTAACCTGAGGGCTGGGCAGTCTTACTTCTTCGACATGAACGAGAGCGAAGGCTCGTGCTTCCTTCAAGCCACACAGCCTTCCGCCGTCTATCTCTTCAACAATTCGAGTTACGACCAAAGTTGGGCAGGCGGCTTGGGCGACCCCTCCATGGTGTGGATTGCCCCCGTCGAGCAAAGGATTGATGAGGTGACTTTCACCACTTTCAACCATGTCAACATCGACATCCAAGTCCACTACATCAACATCATTGTCAATACCGAAGACATCAGCAATGTGTATTTGGACGGCACACAGATTTCGCCTTTGTCGTTCAGCCGTGTTGTCGGCAACTCCGACTATAGTTACGCAAGGTTAGACATCAATCATGGCGTGCATCAGATTGCTTGCGAAAACGGTTTCAACGCACACGTGTACGGCTTCGGCGATGCCAAGGGTTACGCTTACTTGGTCGGCTCTAATGCCATCAACTTGAGTTCGAGCCTCCAACTCAATGACGAATTGGTGCTGCCTAACGACAATTACAACTATTGTCCCGACTTGCCCATCAATTTCCATGTGGAAGTCAACATTCCGAACTACGAACTTGTTTGGGATTTTGGCGACGGCACAACGAGCAACCAAAACCCCGTGATGCACACCTATAATGGCAGGCAAGTCTACAACGTTTCGCTGACCATCAACACCGACGAAGGTGGCTGCACAGGCGCATCGAGCAACACTACTCATTTCACCGTCGATACGAGGCCGCAATACATTACCGAGAACGCCGAGGTTTGCTCCGGCGATTTCTATTCGGGCCACGGCTTCAACAATGTGCCCATCCATAACGACACCATCCTCGTCCGTTTGGTGGACAACCTCGAGCATCCCGAATGTCAGGACTCGCTGCTCGTTTATGTCGATGCGCGTCCCGCCTATCACATTCCCATCAACGACAGCCGCTGCTGGCAAGGTCATCCGGCCATCTACGACGACCACGGCTTCAGTTTCGAGTACAACCAACCCGGAGAATACGACCGCCAACTCAACCTCGAAACCGTCAACGGCTGCGACAGCATCCTTATGCTGCACCTCACCGTAGCCGACCAAGTCACCTACGACTTCGACCATCATGAGTGCAGCAGCAGCTATGTTTGGGACGGCGAAACCTACACTACCCCAGGCACTTACGAAAAGCTATACACCACGGCAAGCGGCTGTGACAGCATCGTCACCCTGCATCTTACCATGGGGCTTTCACAACACGTCACTTTCGACACCATCACTTGCGGCACCTTCGTTTGGAACGGCATGGAATACGATGAAGACGGCATCTACCAGCAGGTTTTCACCACCTACGACGGCTGCGACAGCATTGTGGAGTGCAACCTCAAAACCTCCGGCAATGTGGAAGGCACTACCACCTCCGTAAGCGATTGCAATTCATACATTTGGTTTGGCATGGAATACACAGAGTCGGGCACTTACGAAAAAACCCTGCCTACCGTTTTGGGCTGCGACAGCCTCGTCCACCTTGACCTCCATCTCAACTACACCCCCGACCCCACCGACATCTACCCTGTAGACCCCTTGAACACCGCTCCCCACTGGGTTGTGGCGGCCACCGAATTCCAAATCAACTCGTATGAATTCCACTTTTGGGACAATAATCCGCACTGCCGTTGGCAATCCGTTGCTTGGTGGTTCGAGGATCCCGACATAGAGTGGTTGCTCGAACCTGACACCACCACCAACCCTGTAGGCTTAAAATGCAGGATGTATGTGCTTGACCATGTTGACGATACAGTTTGGCTCCACGCCAAGGCCTACAACGAATGTACCGAAGAGGGCATCGAGCGCAGATATTGGTTCAAGTGTTCGTTCTTCGGCGTAGACGAATCCAGTCAAGCCGATTTCAGCGTCCTTCCCAATCCCAACAACGGACAGATGGCCCTCCACTTCGAGCATCTGACGGGCAAGGTCGGTATCAAGGTTTACGACATGCGCGGCACGCTGGTCGATGACTTCCAGACCGCTAACCACAACGACTCCAGCACCTATTATTATAATATGAAGTCGAAGGCTGATGGCGTTTACCTCTTCGTCGTAACGAGCAAGGAAGGCATATTGACCAAAAAAGTGATTATTTGCAATTAAAATGGCAATAATTTGCGTTGATTTGGAAAAAAGTTGTATTTTAGCGGCATAATTCAAAATCAAACGCCATGAAGAACTTTAGAACCTTAGTATTACTGATTGCGGCATTTTTCGCCTTTGCTACCATCGGCCTCGCGCAAGACACTTCCACACAAGGCACCGAGTTTTGGGTTTCCTTTATGACCAACGGACATCGGTATCACCCCAGCGCACCCAACGACGGCAACTGGATTCTCACCCAAGTGCTACTCAGCGCGAAGCGCAACTGCTCGGGAACCATCACCAACCCGCAAACCGGCTGGACGACCGACTTCAACGTGCAAGCCAACAACATCACCACCGTCGACATTCCCGACTACGTCGCCTATGTTGACGGCATATCGGAACAGGTGCAGAACAAAGGCATCCTCATCAACAGCACCGACACCATCTCGGTTTTTTGCACCAACATCGCCTACCTCTCATTCGATGCCTCGTGTGTGCTGCCCCTGCAAAGCCTTGCCGACGACTACATCATCCAAACCTATAACCAGTCGCACGCCTCCTCACAACAATCCTATCTGCGAACCAACCAAACCAGCGCGTTCCTCATCGTGGCCGCAGAAGACAACACCACCATCGACATCACCCCTACCGTAACCACGATGGGCAATCACCACGCCGGACAGACTTTCTCCGTCAACTTGGACCAAGGCCAGGTGTATCAGGTGCGGTCGACCAACGAGGGTGATAATCGCGATTTGAGCGGTTCGAGGGTAACAGCCCGAGACGAAAAGCCCATCGCGGTATTCAACGGCAACACCCTGACCGCCATCCCGAACAACGCCAACAGCAACGGCAGCAGTTTCGACCACATTTTTGAGCAAGCCTTGCCATTGCAGGCGTGGGGCAAGAAGTTTGTGGTGACCAACTCGCTCGAGCGCGAAAAGGACTATGTGAAAATAACCTCCGCCTCCGACCACAACAACATCCTCAAAAACGGCCAACACCTCACCACATTGCAAACCAACGACTCCTACCTCTTTGAACTCACCAACGATGACAGGTCTTGTTTCATCGAAACCTCGGGACGTGCGGCGGTGTATCTCTACAACACCGAGCGTGGCGGCAACAGCATCGGCGACCCTTCCGTGGTGTGGATTGCCCCCATCGAGCAACGCATCGACGAAATCACCTTCTCCACCTTCAACAACGAGAACATCAACATCGCCACGCACCATGTCAACATCATCGTGAGCCGCAACGACATAGAGAATGTCTATTTGGATGGCAACCTACTGCCTGCCAACAGTTTCGAGAATGTGGTAGGATCGAGTGACTACGCCTTCACCCGCCAAAACATCCAGCACGGGGTGCATCATGTGCAATGCAGCCAAGGGCTCAACGCCCATGTTTACGGTTTCGGTGTGGCCAAAGGCTATGCCTACATGGTTGGCTCGAAGACCATCGACCTCAGCACGAAGGTCACGATGAACGAAACCCCAGTCCCAAAACAGGGCACCTACGAATACTGCCCCGACGAAGCCATCACTTTCGAGGCCGAGGTCAACGCCAACGATTACGACATCCTTTGGGAATTTGGCGACGGTGCCACAAGCACCCAAAACCCCACCACACACACCTATAATGAAAAACGTGTCTACGAAGTGACCCTTACGGTTCAAGCAGACTCCAAAGGCCAAAGGGCCAACGACGTATCCAAATATTATGTTGACACCCGCACGCACACCATCACCGAATTAGCTGAGGTTTGCTCGGGCGATTTCTACATCGGTCACGGCCTCAATATAGCCATCATGGGCGACACGATTTTGGGCACACAAATCGACAACAACGTGCATCCCGTTTGCAAGGACAGTTTGCTGATTTACGTCACCGCACTACCTGGGTTCTACGCCAACTACAACGACACCCGCTGCTGGTTTGGCGAGCCTGAAACCTACAACAGCCACGGCTTCAGTTTCGTTTACGACCATCCCGGCGAATACGACCAACAAATCACCAAACCCAATCCCGACGGCTGCGACAGCATCATCGACTTGCACCTGACCGTGGCCGAGCGCATCATCAACCCCGACACTCTCGTTCACACTGAGTGTGCGGCATCGTTCACTTGGAACGGCATCGCCTACACGGAGGACGGCATCTACGACCAAGTCTACACCTCAGCCGCCGGTTGCGACAGCATCGTCAGCCTGAAACTTTCGCTTTCGGCCACCATCGAAGGAGGCACCGACACCATCAACGGAGGCTGCAACTCATACCTGTGGAACGGCCAGTATTACCACGAGGCAGGATTCTACACCGACACCATACCAAGTGCCTTGGGCTGCGACAGCATCGTCCACCTCCAGTTGAACTTGGCCTCTGCCCCCAATCCTTCCGAAATCTTTTGCGCCGACACCAGCAACCATGCCCCGCATTGGGTCATCACAGCCACCGAATTTGAGATTCACAGTTACGACTTCACCCTATGGGACAACGAAGAAGGCAACCTATGGGATTCGGTGGTTTGGAGTTTCGAGAGCGACATCAACTGGCGGCTGGAGCCCTACGGCGACAAGAACAAGTTCTGCAAAGTCTTTGTGATTGACCATCTGGATGACACCGTTTGGCTCAACGCCAAAGTCTACAACCCATGCGACCCGGGCAACGGCATTGAGCGACGTTTTTGGCTCATCAGTTCGTTCTTCGGCATGGATGAAAACGAAATGCAGACGCAAATCGACATTGTGCCTAATCCCAGCAATGGCGAAATGACCCTGATTTTCGGTCACACGACGGGCCGAGTCACCACGAAAGTCTACTCCATGACGGGCAAACTCATCGACCAATTTGACCTGAATGTGACCCCAAATAGCATCCACCCTTACAACCTAAACGGCTATCCGAGTGGCATTTATCTTTTCGTTTTCAACAATGAGGGGAAAAAACTCACCCAAAAGGTGATTGTAACAAAATAATTTTCAAAAGGTTACAATAAAACGACAAAAATTTGCGTTATTTTTTGCGATTTGTAAAACATAAATCCTTACATTTGCCGATTAAATATCACAATATAGAAAGAACCTCTTCAAACGCAGATCTATGAAGAAGCACTTAATCAGAACTTTTGTTTTCCTATCTGGCATCGCGCTTTTCAGTTCATGTATGAAAAACGATCCGGAAAACAATTCGACGGTTTATTACGGCTACCAGCAAATCCCCAACATCAATGAATACATGCCTCAACGCTTGCTGAAGGCTATGAATGACCAGCATTTGTTGCACTTTGGCGACGAGCCGCCCAAGATTGAAGGTTGCTATTTGGCCGACAGCATCTACCGTTTTGCCGTCATAAAGGTGCCGTCAAGTCCTTGGATGGTGAGTGCCTCTCTCATGCCGGGTTTGAAGAACTACTATAAAATTACGGATCAACACAAAGGCACAGCCAAGATGAATTTCTTGGAACCTCACGGTTCGCCGGGCGACTATGACTATTACAACGTCAATTCGGTGAACGACTCGACCTATTATTACATTAGCCGTGATGAATCGCGCTTCATCAACGACAGCATTGCTCCCGCCTATTTCAAGAGCAGCCAATATTCGGTTGAAGACTTCCGCCATGTCTACATCATTGGCGACGCCCCCTATTTCACGGCTTACTACTATGAAATTCGCGACATCAAGGCACATTTCCTTCCTTTGAACGCTGTCATCATTTCGGGTCGCGTCGACAAGGAAATCACCGTATTAACTGATACCGTCAGCCATACTACCGACACGATAGAGGTGCCCGTCATCAAGGATTTGGCATGGGGAGTTGAAACCATGATGTACTACAAAGACTCGCAGATGCTCAACCTCCTGATTCAATCGGGAAAGCAGCCCACCCCCGGCGACCTTACCATTTCAAAGAACCTTGTCCCTGCCAAATGGGTCGAACAGTAAGAACAACCTAAGACTTACAGAACATGAAAAAGCCTATCATCCTCATCCTCATAGCCCTCTTCTTTGGCGTCAACACTGCAAACGCCCAATTCAACAAGCCTTTGCAATCGCCCAACAGCAAAGTGAATTCCTCCGAAGCGCAATACAACATCGGCATTGTCGGTGGCCTCAACACCACGCGCTGGTTCCATTCCGGCGGCACAAAAACGGCTTACCGCCAACCGTTCAATTTCGGCATTGTTGGAGGCCTTTCTGTGGAGCGTATGCTCACCAAGACCACCTCAATCAGCCTTGAAGGTTACTATGCCATGCGCAATTTGCAGTTGAACTATGACGTGCTGAACTTCCCAAGCCAATTCAATGTAAACGAGAATTTTTATCGTCAACTTGATGTCGATTATCAAGAAATCAACGTTCAAGCACCCTTTACCTACTATTTTTCCAAGAGCAATCTCCGCCCCTATGTTTTCGTTGGTCCGCGCGTTAGTGTGCCTCTTTCGGGAAAGATGATTTGGCAAAGGACAAAGATTGAGGAATATGGCACTGCAAACCAGCACTTAAGCGCAAATGGAGCCACAATCGACACGGTGGCTTTATCCGCCCAAAACACTTGGCAATGGAATCTCGGCGTGGTGGCTGGTGCAGGAATCATGTACAAACTCAACGTGGGGAATTATTACTTTCTCATCAAGGCCGACGTTTCCGCTCACGCTTCGTTGGCCTATTTCACCTTCCTAAATGAATCGCCCTTTGTCCACGCTTCTTTGCTCAACTCATTCACCTACGAAGAGCAACAGGGCACCTCACAGAATGTGATTGGCGCGGGCTACATCGACCCCTACCTCTTGGGCATGAGATTCAACACCGATGCCGCCGTGAAAATCACCTTGATGTTCCCTCTGAAAAAGCAGTTGCAAGGTGCTTGCATCAGGTGGGGCGAATATGATTAATCCATTATAAATCATATCACTATGAAGAAAATTTTACTAACCGTTTTAGCCATTATAATGCTTGCTTTGACGGGGGGCATTGCTATGGCACAAACCTTCAACTATCCCCTGAAAGGGAAACAAGGCTTCAACCTGACGGAAAAGACCCGCGACGGATTGCACATCACCTACAACCTTGGGCAGATGTCGTTGAGCCAACTCGACTATCGTGGCGAGGAAATGTCGGAAATCAGCATTTCGGCCATCGCCATCCCCAATGATGCCGGTCACCCCAACCTCCCCACCGAGAGCCGCATGATGGCCATCCCGCAAGGGGCCACAGCTACGCTCAATGTGGTGAGTTTTGAGACCGAAATCCTCCACAATGTCAACATCGCCCCTGCACTCCGTATCCAGTCGGAGAACGAGGAACCTGACATGAACTATGTGAAAGACATGAACATCTACGGAAAGGATGCGTTCTATCCTGCCGAGCCTTTTGTCATGGGAAGTTCGTATATCCGTGGCGTTGAGGCTGTTACGGTTGCCATTACGCCTTTCCAGTACAATCCTGTCACCAAGGAACTGAAGGTGTTCACCAACATTGAACTTTCGGTGAACTTTGAAGGTGGTAATGGGCATTTTGGCGAAGACCGCCTGCGCTCGCCTTATTGGGACCCCATCCTCGCCGCCGAATTGATGAATTATGACCAACTGCCCGTCATCGACTATGCCGCCCGTATGCAAGAATGGCAGCGCGGCGGTGAAGAAGGTGCCGAGTATGTGATCATCACGCCCAACAATGACGCTTGGGCAGAATATGCCAACCAACTGAGGGACTATCGCCAACGTCAAGGCATCATCACCAAGGTTTTTCGCCTTGACGAAATGCCCGCCGCCAACACCAACCAAATGAAGGCTTGGTTTCACAATGCCTACAACACTTGGGAAATCGCGCCCGTGGCGGTGTGTCTGCTCGGTGACCACGGTACCAACATGGGCCAATACATCCCCGCCGAAACGGTTCCGCATCCGTTGGGCAGTTGCATCACCGACAACCGCTATGCCGATGTGGTCGGCAACGACAACCTCCCCGACATGGTGTTTTCGCGCCTTATCGCTCAGGACGCCAATGAGTTGCCCGTTTTTGTAGGCAAACAAATCGAATACGAATACACCAATCCCAACATGGATCCTGACTTCTATTCCCGCCCCATCACCGCGTTGGGCTGGCAAACGGAGCGTTGGTTCCAGTTGTGTTCGGAAATCTTTGGCGGCTACATGCGCAACCTCGGTTACGACACCAACCGCATCAACTGCATCTATTCTGGTCAGCCGGGCAACATCTGGTCGAGCAACCAGAATACGAACATGATTATCAACTACTTTGGTCCCAACGGAACAGGCTACATTCCACAAACCCCAAGCGAACTCGGCGGGTGGACGGGTGGCACGCCTGAGCAAGTGGTGCAAGCCGTTAACCAAGGCGCTTTCTGGCTGCAACACCGCGACCACGGTTTGGAAACCGGCTGGGGTGAGCCCGCCGTGCGCAACAGCCATGTCAACCAAATGAACAATGTCGGCAAGTTGCCCTTCGTCATGTCCATCAACTGCCTCACGGGCAAGTTCAACTACAACCAAAACTGCTTCGCCGAGGCTTGGATGCGCCGCACCTACAATGGCCAAAACGCCGGTGCCGTGGGTCTGCTTTGCCCCACCGAAACCTCCTACTCTTTCGTCAACGATGCCTATGTTTGGGGCGTTTACGACCTCTTTGACGGCGACTTCCTGCCCACTTATGGCCCCTTCGCCGCCAACACCGGCAATTGGATGCCCGCTTTCGGCAATGTGGCCGGCAAGTATTTCCTCGCCCAAAGCAACTGGCCCTACAACACCGAAGACAAGGACATCACCTATACCATGTTTACCGCCCACTGCGACGCTTTTCTGCGCATCTATACGCAAGTACCTCAGCAAATGGAAGTTACTCATCCTGAAGTGATTATCGCGGGTTTGGGTGAAGCCAACATCACTGCTCCAGAAGGCTGCATGATTAGCCTTGTGAAACAAAACTCCATCGGAGAATGGGACATTATCGCCGTTGTAGAAGCCACTGGCGAGCCCCAAAACATCACCTTCTTACCGCAATTGCCGTCCACCGAAATCAACCTTGTCGTGACGGGTCAGAACTACCTCCGCTATGAGGCCGTGATGAGCGTCATCCCCGCCGATGGTCCTTACATCATTTTCGACAGCAAGGTACTCCACGACCAAAACAACAACGACCAACTCGACTTCGGCGAGGCCATCAACCTCGACATCACTTTGAAGAATGTCGGCTCCGAAAGCATGGACGCTTTTGAGGCCGTGTTAGCCACCACTTCAGATTACATCACCATCGACAACGGCACGGCACAATTCGGCAACATCGCTCCCAACGGCACTTTGACCGTTGAGAACGCCTTCTCGTTCACCGTGGCCGATAATGTTCCCGACAATACGAGCAACCTGTTCACCATCACCGTGACCAACGGCGACGACGAATATGTCAGCAACTTGACGATGAAATCATACGCCCCTGTTTTCAAGTTGGGCGACATGACCATCACCGAAATCAACGGTAACGGCAACGGACGCTTGGATGCCGGCGAAACCGCCACCCTCAGTTTCCCCATCAAGAACGAGGGCCACGCCGATGCCACCGCCACCGAAGCTGTTTTGGAGATGCTTTCGCCATACATCACCATCGAGGAAAACCACGTGAACTTTGAAAACGTCAATGCGGGCGAAACCCTGACGGCCACATACGACATCACCATCAACGAAAACACGCCTATCGGTTACACTTGCCCGCTCCACCTCAGCGTGACTTCAGGCCAATACGCCGAACAAAATGACTACATCGCCAAGGTTGGTCTTGTCATTGAGGATTTCGAAAGCGGTGTCTTCGGCGAAGGCTGGAACCAGCAAAACACCCCGTGGAGAATCGTCACCGAAAGCCCATACGAGGGCCAATACTGCGCCAAATCGGGCACCATCGGCAACAATGCCAGCTCCACCTTGCTTCTGACCCATGAGGCCAGCACAAACGACAGCATCTCCTTCTATTATAAGGTGTCGTCGGAAAACGGCTACGACAAGCTGCACTTCTATATCGACAGCCAAGAAAAGGGCAATTGGTCGGGTGATGTGGATTGGACCAAGGCTGCATACGCAGTTTCGGCTGGAAGACACACCTATAAATGGACGTATACCAAAGACCAATACGCTACTGGTGGCAGCGACTGCGCATGGATTGACTTCGTTGGCCTGCCCACCGAGCGTGTGATGGCCGGCACTGCTGGTTATGATGTGACCGTTTGCGAAGGCAGCGAAGCCCAAATTGTGGGTTACGCCATGAATTACAACAACTTGCACTGGACCACATCAGGCGACGGCACTTTCGACAATGCCAACATTGCCATGCCGATTTACATGCCCGGACAACAGGACATTGATAATGGCCAAGCCACGCTGACCCTTACCATCAACGGCGGCGGCGAGACCATAACGGATGAGATGACGGTGTTTGTCGTTAATAATTTGTTCATCGACTACGGTATTTTTGATTATTACTACTGCGCCGCCAGCGAGCCGCAAATCGTTGCTGTTGATATCCAAGGTGACTACACATCCTTCACTTGGAGCACTCCTGGTGATGGTGTGTTTGAAGAACCAACTGAGCTGTTTACCACCTACACACCTGGTCCTATGGATATTGCAAATGGGGTCACCTTGAACGCAATCGCACAATCTGAGGGTTGTGGCCCAGTGGTATTTGAGTATAGTTTCAACATGAACCCACTACCTGAGATGACTTTGGCCACTGATGCCATCGAAATCTGTGAAGGCGAAAATGCCATTATGAACTTTAGCGTAAGTAATTCGGCAGGTTCATGGGGCTTGCTTGACCCTGAATTTACCTTCTTGATGAACAATGTTCAATACGAGGTTTACCAATCCGGCAACTACAATATTGATTTAGGCGCACTTGAAGTTGGAGAGCATGTCTTCAGGGTTGCGTGGGTTCACAATCTGTTTTGCTACACTAATTTTGAAGGAGACGAGATGACATTCACCGTCAAAGTGAAGCCCGCTCCGACTCTGACTATCGGCGAGATGCCAGAAAGCATCTGTGAAAGCGATGAAGTGAACATTGATTTCACCTTTACGGGTACGCCGCCCTTCCATGTGGAACTTTCTGAGGCTGATGACTTTACCACTGAGGATTATTCCTATACGCTCAACCTCACCCCAACAGAAAGTTCAATTATCGTCGTGACTTCAGTTAATGATGCCAACGGATGCGAGAATTTCGTGGTCAGTCCCATCTATATCAATGTAACTCCCCGTGCCGCCCAACCCGAAATCAGCGGCGATGCCGAATTAGATGTACGCCTCACGCCTACAGCCAATTACACCGTCAGCAATGATGTGGAAGTCGGCTTCAGCATCTATCCTGAAGAAGCTGGAACACTGACACCCACCAACGATGGCAAGTCGGTGATGGTCACTTGGAGCGACACCTACAAGGGTGAAGCCACCTTAACCGCAACACCCGTTTCGGAGTGCAACAACGGCAACGGAACAATGACCGTCACCGTGAAGAACTCCACCGATGTGGATGAGATTGGTGTGAAAGCCAACCTCTACCCCAACCCGACCAACGGCAATGTCACCATCGAGGTTGAAGGTATGCAACGCCTCACCGTGGTCAACGAACTTGGTCAGGTGGTTTATGATGCAGAAATGAACGACAGCACCACTATCCTGAATATGAGTCACTTTGGTGTAGGTGTTTACTTGATTCGCATCTATACGGAGAATGGTATTGGCGCCAAGCGTGTTAGTGTAATCAGATGATTTTCAACATGAATTATCATCAATTGAACACGAATTGTCATTAATGAAATTCATGGAAAATTCGTGAATAATTCGTGACAATTCGTGTAAAAACGAAAGAAAACGGCTGGTCTTTTTGGCCAGCCGTTTCTCATTACAAGGATATGAAAAAGTGATTTACTTTCGTTGTGGTCAGTCGCCGAGGCGTGTGTCAGTCGCCGAGGCGTGTCACACCACCGCGACCTGCTTTGTCGCCTTCCACGACAGGATTGCCATAGTAGCCGATGTCGCCCGAGCCGATGATGCCGTAGGTGAGCTTGCCGTTGACCCGCGCCTTGATGTCGCCAGAGCCGGCAACATTGGCATCAAGGTTTTCGATGTCGCAGGTCAGGACGATGTCGCCCGAGCCAGCCACGCCAGCCTCCACTTCGCGCACCGTGCCGCTGACGACTTTCAAGTCGCCAGAACCGACAACGTTACAGTCTAACTTGTCGGCAATCAATTCATTGCAGACCAAATCGCCCGAGCCAGCCACATTCAATTCGACTTTCTCGGCAGTGACCGTTTTGTGGAAAACGATGTCGCCCGAACCGGCCACATTGGCCTCAAATTTCTCCGCTTCCAAAGGACTGTTGGCATTGAAAGTGCCGCTGCCCGCAAGATAGATGTCTTTCAAACTCGGTGCCGTTACTTCGATAACGAATTTCGTGGCTCTCAAACTTGTGTTTTTGTCTTCCTTGCGTTTGCCCATCAGCAACTCATTGTCTTTCACTTTGATGTCGAGGTAGTCGAAAAGGTTCTCGTCCACACTGACGGTGCAGGAGTAATTGTCG
>CACXQO010000008.1 GCA_902769815.1 uncultured Bacteroidia bacterium
GGTTTTATATTGAAAAGTGTATATTTGCAGCCTGAAAAGTTATTGAAAAGTGTATATTGGCTATGTTGTACAGGAAAGTCAGCAAGGAAATCGAGGCGCATTTGGCTTCGCCGTCCGACAAGATTTTGGTTTTGGAAGGCGCACGACAAATCGGCAAGTCTTTCATCGTCAGAGAGATAGGAAACAGATTGTTTAAAAACTTCGTGGAAGTCAATTTTGCGGAGGATGATGAAGGGCCTCAACATTTCAAGAACATCCATTCCACCGAGGCGTTTTACTTCACCTTGAGCATGGTGGCGGGCAACCAACTCGGCAATTTTGAAGACACTTTAATCTTTCTCGACGAAATCCAGACCTATCCGCAATACCTTACCATGCTGAAATTTTTCCGTCAGGAACGCCGCTACCGCTTCATCGCCAGCGGCAGTCTGTTGGGCATTGCCTTGCGCTCAACGACTTCCATTCCCGTTGGCAGCATCATCAGAAAGCAAATGTACCAACTTGATTTTGAGGAATTTTTGATGGCCAACAATTTCAATTCCGAGGCCATTTCAGCATTAAGAGCCAAGTTTCAGAATAGGGAAAGCCTTCCTGAAGAACAACACCAGCATC
The DNA here is from genome assembly GCA_902769815.1 of uncultured Bacteroidia bacterium. Taxonomy (GTDB): domain Bacteria; phylum Bacteroidota; class Bacteroidia; order Bacteroidales; family F082; genus Limimorpha. Next base: position 613 of record CACXQO010000008.1, read on the forward strand.
TACTTGGGCTGTTTCGCCGCTTCTTGCTTGTTGGCGGTATGCCCGATGCCGTCAATGTCTATTTGGAAACGCATAACATTGTAAAAGTCAGGGAAATACAAGATTCCATAAAGACACTCTATGGCGACGACGCCTCCAAATACGAGCAAGACAGCCAAAAGCATTTGCTGATTCGGAGGATTTACGACATGATTCCGTCGCAGATGGAAAACAAGAAGAAACGGATTGTGGCCAAGGACATTCGCGACAAGGCTGGCGACCGTTTCGTGCAGTATCAGGAGGAGTTTGAATACCTTATCTCATCGGGGATTGCGCTCGATGTCCATGCGGTTTCCAATCCGCGCTTCCCGTTGAGCGAGAGCGTACACAAGAACCTGCTGAAACTTTACTTGAACGATGTCGGAATGTTGACGGCGCAATTGTACCGCAACAACCTTCGCCCCGTCCTCGAAGACGAAAGAAGTGTGAACCTCGGCGCAGTGTATGAAAGCGCCGTCGCGCAACAGTTGAAAGCCAACGGTCACCGGCTGTTTTACTACGACAACCGCAAGAAAGGCGAAGTGGATTTCCTCATTGACGACTATTCGAACACGAGCATCCTGCCCATTGAGGTGAAATCGGGGAAGGATTATTCCATTCACAGTGCTTTGAACAACCTGCTTTCCACGCCTGATTATCATGTGAAATCGGCCATCGTTCTCTCCAACGACCGAGAAGTTCGGCAAGAAGGCCAAGTGACTTATATGCCAGTCTATTATGTCCTGTTTTTGGATGCCCAAGGGGAATCGGGGACAGTGGAATTTTAATCACATCGGGTCCACATCAATCTGCACTTGAACGGCCTTATAATCAGAGTTTTGCTGGAAAAGATGGATTTGCTGCGCTATCAACTCTTTTACCTTTTGTGTATTAAAGTCGCGGCGGAATTTTACCATCATCTGCTTGATATACAAGTTTTTGACCCTTGAAACAACAGGATATTCCGGGCCAAGCAAATCTTGTTTGAAGATGGGGCGCAACATAGTGGCCAACTCCGCTGCTGCGGGATTGAGTTTTTGGTAATCCTTGTGTTTCAGGCGGATAAGGATGAGCCGATAAAAAGGCGGATAGCCAAACTGCCGCCGAATGACCATTTGTTTTTCGTAAAGTCCACGAAAATCGTTGCGAAGCACATCTTGTAGAACGGGATGCGCCGGCTCGTAAGTCTGGATGATAACCTTGCCCTGCTTGCCTTTGCGCCCTGCCCTACCCGCCACTTGCGCCATCAGCTGGAAACTGCGCTCATGGGCGCGGAAGTCGGGGAAAGAGAGCATATTGTCGGCATTGAGGATGCCCACCACCTTCACCGAGTCGAAATCCAAGCCCTTGGTGACCATCTGCGTGCCAACGAGGATGTTGGTTTCATGGTCTTGGAAAGATTCCAAAATGCTTTGATAATCATTTCTTGAGCGTGTCGTGTCCAAGTCGAGGCGGGCGACCTTGGCTTCGGGCATGACGAGGCTCAAATCCTCCTCAATCTTCTCAGTACCAAAGCCATGCATCCGGATATTGGTGCTGTGGCAAACGGGACATTCGGTCGGCACGGAGGCCGTGTAGCCGCAATAATGGCAGCGCAACACATTCTGGCTCTTGTGGTAAATCAGGCTCACGTCGCAATTGATGCACTGCGGCACATGATGGCACTCATCGCACTCCAACCGCAACGAAAAACCACGTCGGTTTTGGAACAAGATGGTCTGGTTGTGCTCGTCCAAGGTCTCTTTCATCGCGTCCAATAACGTGCTGCCAAAGTCGGCCTTCATGGTCTTGCGCCGCCGCTCCACACGCATATCGCTGAGGATGATTTCGGGCATTTGCACGCCACCGAAACGCTCCGTGATTTCCACGAGATGATAACGACCATTCAAGGCGTTGTAATAACTCTCGTAAGACGGTGTGGCAGAGCCGAGTACGACATTTGCCTTGTGCATGGCGGCCAACACAATGGCGGCATCGCGGGCATTGTAGCGCGGCGCAGGGTCGATTTGCTTGAAACTACTGTCGTGTTCCTCGTCAACGATGATAAGCCCAATGTCGGAATAAGGCAAAAAGATGGCCGAGCGCGAACCGATAATGATTTGATGCTTTTGCGATTGGGTTTGGCCAAAATCTCGAACTTGTTCCCACACCTCTACCCTCTCGTTGGTGCCATACTTTGAATGATAAACACCTAATCTATCACCGAAATATTCCTTCAAGCGATTGATAATCTGTGCGGTAAGTGCGATTTCTGGCAAGAGATACAACACCTGTTTCCCCTTGTCAATTGCCTCCTTGATGAGCTTGATATAGATTTCCGTCTTGCCGCTTGACGTCACGCCGTGAAGCAAAACGGGCTTGTTTTCGCCAAATCCTTCCTCGATTTCCCCGTATGCTTTTTGCTGAGCCTCAGTAAGTTGTATCGAATCAACAGAAGTTTGCTCCTTGAATTCCTTCAGTCGGCTGACTTTGCGCTCATACACCTCGAAAATGCCCTTTTCGGCCATGTTTTTCAGAATCGTGGAATTAGCGTTGGCCTTTTGCAGCAAAGCCTTGGCCATGATGTCGTTGTCAGCATCGCCGCCGAGGGAAATGAAAGATAGCAAAACCTCAAGTTGCTTATAGGCTTTTTTGGTCAAATGATCCATTAATTCATGGACTTTCACCTCGTCGCGATATTCGCCCGAAAGCCGCACAAATCGCTCATACTTAGCCTTGTACTTCTCATTCAGTTCCTCTTCCATCACCAAAATGCCCTTCTCCATCATCGAATGAATCAACGGCATCACCTTCTTGAAACCGATGATTTTGCTCACCTCGCTAATGGCGATTTTCGGCTTGATTTGCAGAGCTTCCACTATCATGTACTCGAAATCGTTAAGCGTCACGGAATCAAGGACATAATCAGGCGAAAGGGCAACGGTGGTTTCGCTGCTGAGCTTCAGGGCGGAAGGCAACGCGGCCTGCATCACCTCGCCAAGATGACACATATAATAGTTTCTCACCCAGTCCCAAAACTTCAACTGTTTTTCGTTCACAATAGGCTGGTCGTCAAGCAAATCCATGAGGAATTTCACCTCAACAGACGGCACTTTTTCCGTCAGCGCGACAATCAGCCCCGACATGATTTTGGTCTTGCCGAACTGCACCACCGCCCTTTGGCCCACGCGCACTTGGTCATTCAAGGCAAACGGAACGCGATAGGTGAAAGTGCCCGACACCGGAATCGGCAACAGGATTTCAGCAAACAAAGTCAAACGTTCAGAAGTCATGGGATTATTATCTTTTTCACGCAGAAATCGCAGAATCCGCAGAACCTACCGGCTGCTTTCTTTTCACCGCCTTGCGCTTCACAAAATTCAGCGTATTCTGCGTGTGATTAATAATACATTTCTTTGTGTGAGATTTAATGTGAATTCACCGTGGTATAACCAATCAACTCGTCATAACCTTTGACGATATTGTAAAAATAGAAATACAACTTGTATACATTATCGGTTTCCCAATGGTTGCCTTCTGTCAGGTCTGTCCCCACCTTATGCGATTCGCGGTCAACGTTGGTAATCATAAAGTTATAGTAGCCTTGCTTGAGCATCATCGAGCATGTGTAGCCGTGAAGCCTATAGTCGTAAGTCATTTTGTTACTCTCGTCGAATCGCCAATCGTTGAGTGCGCCCATGAGATAAATGTCTTCATGAGTCAGCGGAGCCTCGCTTTTATAGAAGAAGTTCACCAAGCAATAGTCGGCCTCGGTGGAATTGTCAAGATTCTCATCCTCAACATAAATGAATTTTTCGCCGTTGATGTCTTCGTAAGTGGAATAGGCCTTCTTCGCCCGCGACTCACATGTGGCAATGTCAATTACGTAGGAATCGTCCGTCCGGCGGATATGGGCCAAATTCTCCGACTGGAAATAGAAATTACTGGTATTGAAACGCCGGTATTGATTCGTACCCTCGAAAACGGTTTGGGGATGGTGTTCGTAAGTCAGGTGATCCGGATAGATGTAAGTGGCCTGCAAACCCTCAGCGGCATTGTCCCAGCGGCCATTCTGACGGATGGTCAAGTGGCTGAACTGCTGCGTGTTGTTCATAATGTAGGTGTTCATGTTGACCATCACATTGAGTTGCTGGTGCGAGTCGGTCAGCGCGAGGTCGTCGGGATAGCGCGGCACGCTCACCCCAAGATGCACTTTCTCGTCAACCACCATGAAACGACGGGTGAAATAGAGGTCGTTAAGGTCGTCGCCGTAAACGATGAGGAGGTAATTGCCCGAAACGAGCGGCATCATGTCCTCTTTCGGGAACTTGAGCCGATAGTTGACATAATCAATTAATGTGTTGCGCGAGAAAGCATAGTCGTCCAAGCGGTCGGAATCGAAGCCCGAAGCATACTGCATCCGCTGGAGGTCGGTCGGTTGCCAATCGTAACTGCAATGGATGAAGGTGTAGTTGAGGATTTCTCCTTGGCCATCGATGAGGTCAAACGTGAGGGTGAGCCGCTCGGTCATGTCCTCCAATGGAATGATGGGGTCGTTGAATTGGTTGTCGTCGGCAAAGAGCAAAACGGTTTGCACCTCGGGTTTGTAGTTGAGGTTGCCACAAGGCAGGTTGAAGTCTTGCGCGAAAAGGCCTGATGCCGCGCAAAAAGCCAGTATTAATAAGATGTGTTTCCTCATGGTGAAAAGTAATTTTCGGCAAAAGTAACAAAAAAAGCCGTTTTTCAACGGCTTTTTGTTAGAGATTCTCAACGATGCGCTTTTGCACCTCCTTGAATTCCTCCTCGCTCATCTTGACATGTTCCTTCTTGAAGTCCATGTCGCCTTCTTGCGTGATGGGGATGAGGTGTATGTGCGCATGAGGCACTTCCAATCCAATGACGGCCACGCCAATGCGTTTGCAAGGCACGGCCTTCTCGATGGCCTTGGCCACTTTCTTGGCAAAGACCATCATTGCCCCGATTTCATCATCAGTGAGGTTGAAGATATAGTCATCCTCGCGTTTGGGAATCACCAAAGTGTGGCCTTTTTGCACGGGATTGATGTCCATGAAAGCGAAGAAACGCTCGTCTTCGGCAATCTTGTAGCTGGGGATTTCCCCTTTCACGATTCTTGAAAAAATGGTAGCCATAGTATAAGGATTTATCGGGTTATTTCCAAAACTTCAAAGTGAACCTTTCCGGCAGGCACCATGATTTCGGCAACTTCGCCCACCTGCTTGCCGAGCAAGCCTTTGCCTATGGGCGAGTTGATGGAAATCTTGCCTTCCTTGAAATTGGCTTCCTTTTCGGGAACGATGGCGTAGGTCATCGTCATGCCCGACTTGGTGTTTTTGATTTTCACGGTCGAATAGAGCAACACCTTTGAGGTGTCCATCTTCGACTCGTCGAGGATGCGGGCGTTGAAAATCAGGTCTTGCAACTCGGCAATCTTGGCTTCGAGCAGACCTTGGGCTTCCTTGGCGGCATCATATTCGGCGTTTTCCGAAAGGTCGCCTTTGTCGCGGGCTTCCTGAATGGCTTGGACGATGCGTGGGCGCTCACGAAGGATGAGGTCGTCCAGTTCGTCTTTCAGTTTCTGCAACCCCTCTGGGGTAAAGTATTTGATTTCTGACATAGTAAGATTATTTGTTTTGTTTCAAAGCAAGTTGCAAAAAAGAGACCCTTACCGAAATAAGGGTCTTCTTTTGGTTTGCGACTGCAAAAATACGAATTATTTCTTTATCTGAACCAGATTTAGAAAATAATTCTTGCGCCAACGCTATGGGTTCCGTTGAAGACATAGGTGTCTCTGAAGGAATAATCCACAGCCAACTTCAGGCCGTCTTCCTTCTTGGACAGCGGCACCTTGATTGACACACCGGCACTGAGGCCACGGTTGATGTTCATGCAGTCATTGTCGTCAATGAAACCTTCCTTGAAGCCTTTCTTCGACAACACACCTCTCTCAAAGGTGTAGCCCGCACGAACCAGGAACATTTCCCTCCAACCATACTCCAAGCCAAGGGTGTATTGGTCGTTGGTGAAGGAGTTGGAGCAGAAGTTACCAGCCAAGGTGATTCTGTTTGTTTCGGCAAACAGGAAGTCATAGGCGGCAGCAATGCTCAACTGGGTGGGCAATTCGAAGTCGTCGACGCGCTGCACCATCGTGAACTGCTGGTTGTCAGTTTGGTTCATAAACACCTTCAGGGAGATACCGTCGCCGGAGAACTTCATGGTGGGTCCAATGTTCTTCAATGTGATACCAAAGTGGATGTTGTCGAATGGACCAGTGACATACTGGATACCTGCATCGATGGCGACACCGATACCGCTCATATCCTTAATCGACTCGCTGATGATCTTCAGGTTGAAGCCACCGCTGATACTGTTGGAGAACGCCTTGGCAAACGCAACGTTGATGTTCATCAAGTTGGGTTTGTAGGTGCCGAGGGTACCCGGATCAGGGTTTTGGGGAGTGGTAATCGGAATCGCGCCGATGCCAAATGTCATCAAAGAAACGCCCAACACACTGGATTCGCCCACGCGAGCCAAAAAGCCGAATGAGGAAACACGGGTGTCGTTGCCCACGCCAGCCAGCCAAGTGGTGTGCGTGAAATTCACGTCCAACCTATTGCAACTGGAGATGCCAGCCACATTGCCGAACATGGCATCAAGACCATGCACGAACGACATGCCCGCATTGCCCCAGCCAGAAGAGGCGGCCCAAGGATTGATCAACAACTCTGAAGCACCGGCTTGGCCTGAACGGTCTTTGTTTCCTGCAAATGCTTGAGGAGCACTTAATCCCATAAGGATTACGAAACTCAATACGATATATCTAAATGATTTCTTCATGATGATAAATTATTTACGGTTAGCAATTACATTGTTTAGAATGTGTTCAGGTCAACTTGGCGCATGGCTCCGAAGAACTTGATGACGCGCTCGCCGCCGCTGGTCAAATCCTTGATGTGAATCAGGTAGAAACCGCTGGCCACAGGCGTGTTGGCAAAGTTGGTCAAATCCCATTCAATGCTCGGGTCTTCGTTGTCCTTACGGAACTGGCGCACCTTCGTGCCACTCATCGTGAAGATGGAAACCACGCACTTGGTAGGCAGATTGGTAATCTTCACCTTGTTGGTCAAGGCATTGCCCTCGTAGGAGTCGTAAGCATAGTAAGGATTGGGCACCACAGTGATGAGGTTGAGGTCTTCTTCGGTCTTCTCCGGGTCGTTCTCAACCGGATCCCAACCATCAATCGTGAAGGAATACTTCGGGTTGAGGTTGTTGATCATCAGGTTCTCATTGGGTGTCTGCAAAGGATAACCATAACCACGGGCGTAAGGCTTGGCCAGACGGATGCGGATACGGCAATCGTTGTCCTTAGGCAGCCAGTCGGCACCTTCAATACCCATCGGCATACCAATCCACATGGCCAGTTTGTAGAAGTGGGTGGTCGTGTTGTTACGGCCATTGGCAGTAGGCAGGTTTTGTGCGGTCGACAAGGTGTTGTAGAGCAAACGGCCACCATCGTAACCGTAGTTCTTCACATGCTTCCACGGAGCGTCGTCGTTCATCGGGAGAGAGTCCATACGCCAGATGTAGACGAAGTGCTTGCCGCCAAACACAGGATCGGAATCGGCGCCACGGTAAAGGGCGGGGTCAACCATTTGCATATAGCCTGAGTTGTCGTCAACAGTGGTCTTCATCAACTTGGCAGGATTGAAGAGCATGTCGCGTCCGTTGAGGTCGGCGAGGTAGGAGTCTTCACCGAAGGCAACATTCAGACGGGCACCTGTTTCAACATCAATCACATAGCCCGGGAACCAGCTCATGCCCTGAGGAGCGATGAAGTTCGGGTCGTCCTCGTTGGCACTGGCATATTGCGTATTGCTTGACTCGGCCCACAAATCGAACGGGATGTCTTGGTTGGCGTCACCCTTAATCATATAAGGATTGCCCTTCTTGTCGACGGAGGCGTGCTTACGCAAGAAGAAGCGCTCGGCACCGTTTTCGGCAAGACGCTTGTCGGCACACATCTCAATGACCGGGCAGCGGGTCCACTTGCTGGAGTCGGAAGTGAACACGATGTCAATGCTGGGCGTATGATAGAAAGCACTATCCAAACGCGAGTTGGAACTAAACATCGGGCCAGGGTTCATGGCATCACCTTGCTTCCAGATGGTGGTCAGCAGGGCAGGCGACCATGTGCGGTTGGCTGTCTTCTCAAAGTCCTCAGTCGGGTCCCAAGGCTGGCTGTCGCCCTTACCCGTCTTGTTCGATGACATGGAGTAGTCGTTGTTGGCGGCTTTATCCATATCGACATACGTTCCTGAACGAATCCAGTTCAAATAGGAACCGGGCACATCCAAGTCGCGGATACCATCCAACCAGGGTTTGCTGGGATCTTGGAACTCGATGGACGAAGTGATAAAACCGTTCTTGGGTGCAACAACAGTAGCGTAGTCGTGCCACGTGTTGCCTTGACCGTCATCATAGTAGAACTGACCTATCTTGATACGACCGATGTCGTAGGTTTGGGTCACATTGATGGAGATACCACGATCGATGAACATTTGCTCATTGTCGTAAATCGTGGTGGTATCGCTCTTGACAGGATTCACGCCTGCCACTTCCGGTTCATCCAAATCCATCAGATACCAGTGGTTCACAAGACGCTTGGCCGAGTCGCCAAACACTTCATTGTCGTTGGTGATGTGTTGCGTGTATTGCTCGGTCATATCGCCAAACCAAAGTTCATATCTATGCGACTTCACATTCAGCGGGTCAATGATCTTCACGTCGATAGGACCATAACCAGCCACGTAATCCGGATGGTAGGAAATCGGGTAGTTGGGGTTGCCGAACTTGTTCAGCGGGAACAGGCAGGTGTCGTACCACGCCATAGGCTTCATCATGATGGAGTCGATGGTTTCTTTGGTGAGTTCAAGTTCGTTGGAACCATTACCCACACCAACAAGACGCTTGATAGCAGGCTTGTCGCCGTAAGCGGCTCTCAGCTTGGTACCATTAACAGTCTTGTGAGGCATGGCGGTATAGACTTGGATGTTCTTTCTGCCTTCGAGGTAAGGCTTCTTTTGGCCTTGCAGACCCAAAGCGTCCTCTTGGTTGTAGGTCAAGTAGTTGTTGTAGGCATAGGCAACGGCCATGAAGTAATATTGCTTGTGGTTGACGAGATTCGGGTTATCGCCTTGGGCGAACTTGTCCTCAGTGATAACGAAACTGTGGACGATACCGGCATCGCCGCCATTCACTTTCAGCACAGGCACATTGGCTTGCAGAGCTTCGTCAAACTCATAGTTGAGGAGGCGGCCCACATTGTTGCGCACGTCGCATTGGAACACGAGGCGAGCTTTGTCGGTGTTGCTGAGTTCGTCAGCACCCACTTCGGCATTGGCCAACTGATACACCTTATAGCCTTCGAAGCGATAGTACCTATCATAGAACACTTCAACGGGATCTTCAGTCTCGTGAGGGATAATCACGGTGTCGCCGTGAGGAGTGATGTACGGGATAGAATCCTTTTCGATTTGGGTATCGACTCTCGAATTCGGAATCTCAGGATCCATTTCGATGTAGCCTTCCTTATAGTTGTTGGAAAGTTCTGTATTCGACAGATAGAAAATAAGTTGTTGGTCGAGTTCGCGGATGGTCATGTCGGGAGCGCTGGGGCCGTCGATAACCTTGAAGCAGTTGTCGAACAAGGCTTGGCACTTGTCGTCGACCACACGGAGCAATTCAACCGAAGCCCATGCACCACCTGAAGTGGCTCTTGCCCACGGCACACCGAAGGTGATGTAGTTGACAGCACCGGGTTCCAAGGTGAAGGGGCCTGCCGACTGCATGAAACGACGGTCGTTAGGAGCGTTTTGGCACTGTTCCTCTGACCAGTAAAGACCATCAGCGTTATAGCCACCCATAGGCGGGGTGCCACCAGTACCCCAGTTCCACGGGTCGGAATCGCCGGGGAACATGAAGTCGCACTCAGGGCCAACCACATCACTGCCCGTGAAGGCGTTGCCGCCGTAGCGCATCTTGGCGCCGTTCTTCCAAATACCACGGAGGTAGTTGTAATATTGGGGAGCGGTGCTCGGGTCGCCATTGTCGGCACTACTGTTGTTGTGATACACGAAACGGCGCATACCAAAACGTTCATCGTCGATGATACCGTTGCCGAAGTTCACACCGTTGATGCTTTCGTCAACCACTTGCAAGGCAGTGGTCGAGTCGTTGACAAAGATAGAGTCGCCCGTAACGGGGTCGATGTGATCAAAAATCTGTTCGAAGGTGAACTTGGGGTTGTCGATTCCATCGGGGTCCATGTAGGGGCCTTGGAAGAAGTCGATACCAATCGCCGGAGGCTGGGCACCGTAGGCTTCGGGTTCACCGCTACCGTCAACAGCAGAACCGTTGTAACCATAACCCAAACCACGACGGACGTCGCAACCTACATAGTCGTCCCAGCCGTAACCGAGGTCAACGTCGGTCCAGGGCGAGAAGTAAGTGCCAGTCAAGGTATAGGTTGAACGGTTGATGATTTCGTAGCTATAGAAGGTCATGTTGTTGATTTCGTCATTCGTGGCGAAGGCGAAAGCCTGGGCGCGAACTTCGATACCGATGGCCTGACCACCTGACTCAGTGTGCGTAGCACCTTTATCATTGAAAATCCACCACAGGGTTTGGTCGCCTTTCAGCACTTGGTCGGCAAGGATGGAGCCGTGCATAGTGCCGTCCTTTTCCTCTTCCATTGTCGGAATCTTGGTGTGGCAGAGTTCGTTGTTGACATCATAATAAGGATAGTCACCGTTTTCGGGGTGATACTCATAGTCGCCGTCCGCATCATAGAAAGGAGCGAGGTAGTTGGCAATGCCTTCGGGGTCGTTTTCCGGATCCGGGTGGGCAGGCCAGTTCTTGATGATGGAGGGGATTACGCTAGGATCGACATGACCGCTGGCGTCCACGTTGGAGAGGAACTCGTCCACTTCGGCGCGGGTGATCTTGAAGATCTTGTCCCATCTGGCGCAAGTTTCGGGAGTGATGGAGGCTCTGCCGTCGACGGTGAGCGGGCCAGTGAAATAGTCGTTACCGACTTGGCGGAAACGCAAGGCGGCGCACTTCAACTGGTTGTTGACGTCGACACCGGCAATCCACAAGGAGCCAGCAAACAAGGAGGTAGCGGAACCGTTGGCAGGGATATAGTACTTTGAACCAGTACCAGCGGGAAGGTCCCACCACATATCACCGCCTGAATTGATACGCGTTTTGACATTGTTGATGTCAAGCCATTCGAAAGACGCGGAAGGCGTACAGCCGGCTGCAGTCACGGCACGCTGGCCATTGTTGCTCTGGCCTTTGTACATCTCAGCCTTTCCGGGAATCACAGCGCTTGTGATGAGCAGCGCCACAAACAAAATTCTAAATATATTCTTCATAATACTTGTAATTTATCGTTATGAATTTTCTCGCGTTTAGAAGTTGAAGCTCAAACCGATTCTGAATTGGCGAGGCATCGAGTAGTTGCCGCCGCTATTGACATACAAGGAGTACATTTGAGCAAAGGCCTGCGGGTCAATCTGGCTGTTGATTTCGCGCTGCCATTCGGGAGCCGAAAGATAACCGTCGTCGTCGGGGTTACCAGTGGCGTTATACACATTGGTAACGTTCTTCGAGTTGAGCAGGTTCAGTATTTGCAGGTAAACATTCACGTAAGCATCGCGACCCTTCGATTCGCCTTCCTTCTTGCCACCAATGGTGAAGTTGAAGTCCTTGTCGACGCGGAGGTCGAAACGGAACGAGGCGGGGATACGCGAACCGTTGTAGGTGCCTTGCAGCAAGTTGTTGCCGCCCGAGATGGGTGAAGAAACCGTACGAGAAGCGGTGAACGGGGTGCCCGAACCACCATTGACTTGCAGGGCGAAACCAGTGTTCGAGAGAATCTGGATGTCTTTGCCGTCCTTGCGATGGATGACGGGGCCATCATAGTCCTTACCGATGCTGAAACGATAGTCGAGGGTCAGGTTGAAGCCGTGACGACGGTCGGCATTGGTCGGGAAGGTTGACCTCAAGTTAGGCACACCAGCGGCAATCAAGGCTGAAGCGGTGGAGGTCGAAGAACCGGTCATGTCAGCAAACTGCAAAGTGTAGCTGGCACGAATACGGGCGTTCTTCGTACGACGCATGTCGTAACTGGCGGTCAAACCCTTGACAGTACCAAAGTCGAGGTTGCTGTAAGAGTTGTATGACTTCGGGAAAGCACCGTTGAAACGGTACATCTGAATCATGTTACGCAATTCGTGGTAGTAACCCGTGATGGTCATTGACGAAGTGTTGGTCACCTTCTGAGTGAAACCGAGTTCATACTCAATGGTCTGGGCGGGTCTCAAGTCGGGGTTGGCAATATCGTCTCCGATGTCATTGAAGCGCAGGTAGTACAGCGGGCTACAGTAGAAGTCACTGGTAGGACGCTGGGTCAGCACGTCATAGTGGGCGAAGAACAAGGCTTCGTCGGAAATCGGGAAGGAGAAGGAGATACGAGGCATGACGCTCCAAGCGGGGTCGTAGTCCTTGAACGACTTGATGTCGACCTTACGGTTCTCCATCTTAATATATTCACCCTTCACCCAAGGCGAAACACCAGTACCCATGTCGAGGACATTCGGGTCGCTGATTTCGGCACCGACTTCGTTGTACCAAACATTGCCTTTACGATAACCGACAATCGAGGTGATTTCCTCAAGTTTGTTGACATAGAGGGCGTAGTCGTCACCGATGTTGTCAGGAATGTCGTATGAAGTCAGGCTGCTCATTTCGCCAGCGGGGATGTTGCCGTTTCTGAGGTCGCCCACGAGATAGTGGTCATAAAGGATGTAAGGATCCTTCAGCACGCTCTGGTTGGCATCGAAGCGGTCGACACGCACACCGATGTTGAAAATCAGGTCTTTGAAGGCGAACTTGTCTTGAATGTAACCGGCCATGTAGATAGGCTGTTGGGCACCAATCGGGCGGGTCAACACATTGTCGGCATCCGTCTTGTTGAAGAAGTCGGTGAGCGAAGGACGCTCGGTGAGGCTGTACTTGGTGTGGCCGTCGTAGGAGTAGCCATAGTAGTACACCGAGAAGTTGCCGTTACGGGTCAACTCGTCGGCACCGAACATGCTCATGTCGAGGCCGCCTTCCACCTTCACGTTCTCATGGAGATTGCCGGCAGCATCATAATAACTGATGGTGTTGTTGTCGAAGTTGTAGGTATCGATGAGGATCCATTCCGTTCCGTTGACCGGCAGACCCATAGCCTGACGCAGGCGGGCATCGAATGTGTATTGCATATCGGCGTCATACAGTCTGTTGTACATCACTGTATCGGCAAAGCCGTCGTAGCTGATGGCATACGGATGGGCCATGTCAAGTTCGTTGATGTGGTAGTTGACGTAGTCGCGCATCAAGGTCCAGTAGTTGTAGTTGTACGAATTGTTGTTGTACAGCATACGTGAGTTGTTCTGCTGCTCATACTGGAAGCCCAACTTGATGTCGTGAGAGTTGTCGCCACGACCGAGGGTCAACGAACCGTTGATGTTGACGGCAATCTGGTCATTGATGATCTTGTCGTATGAAGTCTGCACGGTGCCGGGCACTGCATACAAACCGTACACATAACTCGGGGCCAAACCGTTGACCAAACCGTTGTTCAGGATGATGTTCGACAAGTTGTTGTAATAACCGAATGCACCATAATCTTTATAAAGATCAAAGTAATTCTTGGCATAGATGGCCAATTGGGGATTGAAGTTGGCATTGATTTCCTCAAACTCAACATTGGTGTCGTAGTAGTTTTGCAGGACATACACATTGCTGAGGGTCTTGTACTGGCCGTTCACCATCACTGAGTCGATGGCGCCCTGTTCAAAGCGGAAGTCAGGTTGTCTGGTGGTCTTGAACTTGCCAAGATAACCGTAGGCGAACACATTGTTCCAAAGGTCGGGGTCGCCCGTTTCGGAAGTGTAGCGCGAAATGTCGGCCTGGATGCTATAGTACACATTGGAAATCAACGAAGTACTTTCGGCATCGGAGGGGAAGCGCTGGGTGAAGCGGATGTAGCCACGATAGGTGCCGCTCTTTGCCAAATAGTTCTTGTCCGTATTGAAGTAATACTGACGTCTGTTGTAGGCATAGTGGCCACCCGATCTGTAGAACGAACCGCCAATGGTCAAGTTGGTGGTCGAACCCGTGCGGACGTCAATCTTACCCGTGACGTTGATGTTCTGGTTGGTCGTGTTGTTGAGGAAACGGGTATGGAAGAGGTTGTCCTTGTGGGTGTAAGCGGCAGATTGGTTCGTACCGGTGCTGCCACCCAGTCCTGAAAGGGTCAGAGGATTGTTGGTGATGTAGTCCATCCAATCGTCCTTGGCACGATAGTAACCCACTGCGGAAGAGCTTCCATACTGTCTGCGGTTGTAGTCGAAAGCGAGGAAGAAACCGAGGAGGGCTTCCTGGTCGTTCTTTTTGCTCTTGATGAGCGGTCCTTGCAAGCTACCGCCGAGACGTCCGTGGCCGTAACCGTCAACCGAATACTCGGCTTCGATACCGCCACCCCAAGTACGGCTGGGGCCTTTGGTGGTCATGTTGATGATACCTCCCATGGCGTCACCATACATGGCAGGCGTACCACCCAAGATGACGTCGACTTGGTCGATGGCGCCTTGAGGCACGCTGGAACTACCGATAACCTTCACACCGTCAATGTAATAGACGGCTCCTTCACGCGAACCACGAATGGAGCCGACCTCACCGTCTTGCGAGAACACGCCACCGACGCTGGCGGCAACGCCTTCTGCCGACCTCACCGGCAGTTTCGCAATTTCCTCAGACGTGATGGTGGCACCCTGTGTGGTGTTGTCCGCCGAAATCAAAGGAACTTCGTAATCGACGACCGTGACCTCGTTCAGATTGATTGCGCCACTGGCCATCTTGATGTTGTAGAAGGTAATCTTGTTGGCCGGAATGACGATGTTGTTCACAACATAGGCACTGTAGCCAATGCAACTTGCCTTCAGGGTGTAGGTTCCCGGAGGGATCGGGTTGATGTCATAATTACCGTCAAAGTCAGAGGATGCTCCTCCCACCTGCGTTCCGCCCTTTTCAACAATGACGTTTGCAAATGGTACCGGTTCTCCAGTGTCATCGGTAATCTTGCCTTTGAGTCTTCCTTGCGCTTGAGCCATGGTCATCGTGCAGGTGGCCAGGATAACGGCAAGGGTCATTAGTAAATTTTTAAACATACCTTGTAATTTTATGTAATACTACTTTGTTTAGTGCATTAAAAGTCGTCAAAATTACAACCTTCTTGGAAAGTACGCAAGAAAAAAATTCATTTTCGGCGTTTTTTTCTTCCAAAAAAACTTGAAATCCAATACAACATTTTGATATATAATCATTTATGGCAAAACGGTTTTTTACACTTTTTTTCGTTTTTTTTCGGTTTCCGTCAAAAATCAGGTCAAAAAATTGAAATTTTTGGATTGAATCAGGAGAAAACAAGATTGAATCAGGAGAAAAACGGATTGCTCCGTTGCCTCCGACGCATCCTTTCGGCGTGACGTTTGTCCTTTTTGATCATTTGTTTGGTCTTTTTTGCCTGATGCTTGTAGTGTGCCGACTTGGCCTGCTCATACTGCTTCTTCGATCGCTTTTCCATCTTTTCCATCTGCCTTTCGGCCTTCCGCATGACCCGCGACGACCGCGACGAGGCACACGAACTGAGCAGCAACAACAGCACCATCAGGCACGAAATCAAGGTCATTTTCTTCTTCATGGCTTTAGATTTTGCGGGCAAATGTAATATTTTTCTCACAAAAACATACGATTTCGCGAAAAAAAGCGTTTATTCAGCATTATGAAACGTGCGACTCTACACCTATTAATATTAATATGCGCCGCCACCCTCCTCAACGGCTGCCAAAAGTACCCTGAGAATCCCAACAGACCGATTCTGCCCTACCCCATCACGATTTACCCGAACCAGATGCAATATCAGCAACTTCACACCATTGGCGGTTGGGAATACATCACTTCTGAGATGGAAAGCACGAGCCGAGGCATCATCGTGTTTCGCAGACCCGATGCCGACAACATCGAGGACGCTTTTGCCGCCTACGACCGTATGCCGCCCAACTATCCCGATGCCTGCACCGACAGCCAAGGCAACACCACGCGCATGGTGGTGGATTTTCCCTTTGTCGTCGACCGCTGCAACAACGCATACTACAACATCTTGAATGGACAAATCATCATCAGTACCGATATGGACATGGCACCCAACTTTCCCACCGACGGCGTTCCAGTCTATCCCCTCATCCAATACCACACCCAATTCGATGGAAACAAATTGGTGATTTACAACTGATTGGAATTGCTTTCCATGATGCGACTCTGCCGCTCGATGGAAGCCTGATGGATGGCCTCGAACACCTCATTAATTAATTGTGGCGACAAGCCCAAGTCGTTGCCTGTGGCGATATGATCGGCGAGGATTTTCTTCCAGCGGTCCATCTGCACCACGGTCACATTGTTGCGCTTCTTGTATTCCCCAATCTGCGCACTCACTTCCATGCGTCGGGCAAGCAGTTGCAGCAACTCCGCGTCGATGTCGTCGATTTCGCCGCGAAGATTGGCCAAGTCGTGCTCCACACTGCCTGAGTTTTTGGCACGGAAGGTCAGGTTGGAAAGCAATTGTTTCAACTCCTCCGGCGTGATTTGCTGGCGGGCATCAGTCAAAGCCTCATCAGGGTTGATGTGACATTCTATCATCAGGCCGTCAGTGGCAAGGTCGAGGGCTTTTTGTGCCGTGGGCAACAACAATTCGCGATTGCCGCAGATGTGACTCACGTCGGTGATGAGCGGCACATACAGCCGTTGCGTCAGTTCGATGGGGATTTCCCACATCGGGAAGTTGCGATACGGCGACTCCTTATAATAAGAGAAGCCGCGATGGATGGCCGCCAACTGCTTAACGCCTGCCTTTTGGAAACGCTCGAAAGCGCCGAGCCAAAGGTTCAAGTCGGGCGAAACGGGGTTTTTGATGAACACCGGAACATCGACACCTTTCAAGGCATCGGCCAACTGCTGCACCGAGAACGGATTGACGACCGTCCGCGCCCCAATCCATAGCGCATCGACCTCGTATTTCAATGCCAATTCGACATGTTCTGGCGTGGCCACTTCGGTTGCGGTGGGCAAACCCGTTTCCTTTTTCGCTTCGCGGAGCCACACCAAGCCTTCCTCTCCCCTGCCCTCGAAAGCGTCGGGGCGGGTGCGGGGTTTCCAGATGCCGCCGCGCAGCATTTTCACTTCGGGGATTTTGGCCAGAGCACGAGCTGTAGCCATTATCTGGTTTTCGCTTTCTATGCTGCAGGGGCCGGATATAATCAATGGGGTTGCACTCTGTTCCAAATCCATATTCATTATTTTGCCATTATTCATAATATTGGGGGATTGTGATACGCTCCATTGCCCGCTAAATATAGTCTTTCTAATCAATTATCAAGATGTTGCAACCGAAACACCTCTTTTTGTTGCTCAATTTCATTGCGCAATTCTTCTTCCGAAGGCATATACAACATATACTTCGCCTGAAACAAATGGTCATTGTCATGAAGGACAGAATATTTTGCTATGTCAGCATCTGTATCTGAACTTAACACTATTCCAATGGTCGGGTTGTCGCTTTCTCCTTTCATTTGCTCGTCGAACATCCTGACATACATGTCCATCTGCCCAACATCCTGATGCGAAATAGTGTCCGTCTTCAAATCAAAGAGAACGAAACACTTCAGAATATAATTGTAGAAAACCAAATCGATATAATAGTTTCGCTTCTCCGTCTTTACCAATTTCTGGCGGGCAACAAAACTGAAACCTTTGCCCAATTCAAGCAAGAACTGTTGCAAATTGCTGATGATGGCCGACTCCAATTCGGTCTCGACAAATGAACTATTCGGGGAAAGCCCAAGAAACTCCGCAACAACGGGATTTTTGACAAACTCCAACTTGTCATTTTGAAAAGACTTGGTTTTCTGCTTCATTTCATCTTCAACCGCCTGCTTATCCTGCGATTTCAATAATCTGAAATAATATTGCGAAGCAATGTTACGGTCGAGGGTGCGCGTACTCCACATTTGACTTGCCGCTTCCTTCAGGTACCAATCACGAGCGCCCTTGTTATCAACACGAAGCAGAGAACGGTAATGCGACCATGTTAGCGACAATGATTTTAGACGCGCTGCGTCTAAAATTTCAGGAAACAATCTTGAAAACTGCAAGAACTTATATAAATTGCTGGCATCA
>CACXQO010000009.1 GCA_902769815.1 uncultured Bacteroidia bacterium
GCGGAGTATGCCGACAGCCTTGGCGTGGATGTGTGTTCCACTTCGTTGGGTTACATCGGTTTCGACATGACCCAATGGGATCATCCCTTTGAGCATTTCGATGGCAAAACCGCCCCGATGTCGATTGGTGCCGAGATTGCGGCTTCTCGTGGCATGATTTGCGTCAATGCCGCTGGAAACGAAGGTGGTGGCACTTGCACATTAGGTATTCCTGCCGATGCCGAACACATCCTGACTATAGGCGCAGCCAACGGTAACGGTGTGCGTGCCGATTTCAGTTCGGTTGGCCCCACTTACGACGGTCGCATCAAGCCTGATGTGATGGCTATGGGCGAAGGCACCTACGTGGCTTCGGGCTATGGCAGCTGGTGGCCTTACTACAATGGCAACGGCACTTCTTTCGCTACGCCTGTGTTGGCTGGTGCTGTGGCTTGCTTGCGTCAGGCTCGTCCTTACTCCTCGGTTCAGGAGATTTGCGATGTCATTCGTCAGTGCGGCGACCGTGCCGATAATCCCGACAGTTACAATGGCTATGGTATCCCCGACTTCAGTCAGGCATTGGAGTTGCTGAGTGTGGAAGATGCTCCCGCTCAAGCCAAGGAAATCATCAATGTGTATCCCAACCCCACGCAAGGTGAGGTGCATATTGCCTTGATGGAAGGTGCGCGAGCTATGGTTACGGTGTATGATTTCATGGGTCGCAGCCTATATACTTACGACTTCAACGGCTTGAACCACACATCGTTGGAACAATACCTGAACACTTTAAATTCGGGTGTGTATTTCATCAATGCCGTTTCGGAAATGGGAAATCAAACGTTGAAACTTGTGATAACGAAGTAAAAGTTTTTTTTTGTTCATTTGGGCAGGTGGGCCTCGCTTTGAGGCCCGCCTGATTTTTTTGTTGTCGGTCGGGAAGGGATTACTGCTTTACGAACTTCGTTGCATGGCCGTCGACGCGGAGGAAATAGAATCCTGCTGCGAGGTCGCTAATGTCGATTTCGTTTTCGCCATCAACATCCAAAGCCTTGATCAACAAACCTAAAGCGTCGTAAATCCTGATTTCCTTTCGGCCTTCCAAGCCTTCAATGCGAATCTTGTCGTTGGCAGGGTTGGGATAGAGGTTGATGGTTGCGAAGCCGTTCTCATCCACGCCCGTGCCGTTGAAGAAGGCTGCCAAGGTGATGTCGTGGTCAACAAGGACTTCTTTCGGGTTGTCGAAGGTCTCGTCGCTCCATTTCACAAACATATAGTTGTCGGCGGGAATGGCTGCCAAAGTTGCGATGCTTCCGGCGGAATAGGTTCCAGCTCCAATGACAAAGCCTTGGTTTTCATCGTAATACACTGTAACGGTATAGGTTTGCACAGGTTCTGCCGCAAATGAGGCGGTGAAAGTGGCATCTTCGGTCACGGTGACGGAGCGAGGATTGTTCATGTCGCCATCTTGCCAGCCTGAGAAGAAAAAGCCCGGGTTGGGCACGGCTCCGATGTTGATGACCGTGTTGGCGGGATAGGTGCCGCCTCCGTAAACCGAGCCTAATAGCGGCGTATCGGTATTCACGGTGATGGTATAGGTCGGAATCATCGAGAAAATGGCCGTGAAGGTCAGGTTGCCCGTGACGTGTACACTACGCGGGTTGTCGGTGTTGCCATCGTCCCAACCTGTGAAAACGGCACCTGAAATGGGTGTCGCGCTGATTTCGATGGTGACGCCTTCGGGATAGGTGCCGCTACCGCTCACGATGCCAAGATTAGCGTCGTTGCTGAGTACCGTGACGGTGTATTGAGGCGTGCCATTCTGGTGGAACAATGCCTTATAGGTGGCATTGCCTGTGACGGTCACATTGCGTGGGTTGCTCACGATGCCGTCGCTCCAACAAAGGAAGATGTAATTCTCATTGGGTGTGGCAGTTAGGGTGGCTGTCCAGCCAAAATCGTACATGCCGCCGCCATATACTCTGCCACCTTCTTCAGGGTCGCTAATGGTGGTGATTTCATATTGCAGAGGCGTGAACAAGGCGGTGAAAGAGGCATCGTTTTCCACAAAAACATTGCGCGGATTGGCGATTTCTCCGTCGGCCCATTTGTCGAAGATGTAGCCTGTGTTGCTGTGCGCAACCAAGTGGATGATTTCGCCATAATTGTAGGTTCCGCCACCGTTGACGAATCCTGAACCTTCGGGACTGACTGAAGTGGAAATGACACATTGCCTAATGTCGAATTTGGCAATAAAGGTCTGGTCTTCTGTGACAATGACGGTTCTTGGGTTGCTCTCAACGCCATCGTCCCAACCTAAGAAGGCAAAACCGAGATGGGCCGTGGCCGAAATCTGGATGGTGTCGCCATAATAATAGGTGCCGCCGCCGGTCACGCTGCCCCAAGCTGGGTGGTCACTTTCGACTGTGATGGTGAATTGGCGGATGCCAAACGAAGCGATGAAAGTGCTGTCTTGTGTGACCACAACATTGCGCGGATTGTCGGTGACGCTGTCGTTCCACATCAGGAACTCGTGGCCGACATTGGGGATGGCCTCAATGGTGGCGGTGTCGCCAAAGTGGTATTCGCCGCCGCCGATGACGGTGCCCCAATCGGGGTTGTCGGATTCAACGGTGAGGGTGAAGGTCGGAACGGGTGGGGCAGGCTTCACGACGAGGCCGGTGATGATGATGAACTCTTCGGGCTGATACAGGACTTCGCCGTCTTTATAAACCGTTTGTGCATCGGTATAATACACTCCGCTTTCGTTGACGACCAAGTTGCTGATTCCAGAAAGTTCGGGCAAGGCATATAAAACCTCGCCGTCTTGCCAAATACAAACCGTTGTATCTGTCAGGGAAATACCTGTCCAATAAAGGCTGCCGTCGAATGTGGCAATGTTCACGAAGTTGGCGTTTTCCATTTGGTAGATGATGGAGTCGTTTTGCCAGATGACACCGTATGAAAGGGAATCGTTTGCAACCTTGAACCCCGCCGCATAGAGGTTTCCACCGTCAAAGCAGATGCTTTCGACGCTCGAAACGGTATCTTCCATCCAAAGGAGCGAGTCGTTTTTCCAAACGCTGGCATACGTAAGGTATTCGCCAGAGAGGTAGATTGCACCGCCTGTATAAATGTCGCCCGTCGTTGTGTCAACGGCCAAACTGTGAATGTGGCACTCATCGTCTTCGTGGATGTAGGAATAAAGGAGCTCGCCGTTTTGCCATACGTTGTTGCCGCCAGCCACTGTCCAATTATCGCCGTTGAGGGCAATGTGGTCGAAATAGGTGTTGGTGTCGGCAGTGAATATGCACGAGTCGTTCATCCAAACCTTGCCACGATTCTCAGAGCTGTTGTAAGCATATCCGGCTCCGTAAATTGTACCGTCTTCCGCCACTTGGATGCCTTTCAACTGAATATCGATGCTGTCGGTGATGCTGTATAACAGCGTATTGTTTTTCAAGACTTTGCCCGTAGTAAAGTGGTTGCCCGAGACATAAACATCTTGGGCTTGCGGTTCGTCCCAGTTGAAATAGGTTTTCACCATCCAGTCGCCTGTCGAAAACCAAATTTGATCCCATTGGGTTCCGTTCCATGCCCAAATTCCGTTGCCGCTTGGGTCGATGTCGCCGCAAACGCCCATGTGCCAAGGTGACAATGGCTGTTCGGCTTGCCAGACTATCCAAATGGTTTCGTCTCCAGTAACCCAAATGGGAGTGGAAAGGTCGAATTCAGCCCAATCATTGAGGCCTTGGGGGACATCACAACTCATTGTATATGCAATCAAACCCTCCGAAGGTGTTTCACCGCCCAAGTAGATGGAACAGGTGTAAATGCCTCCAATTGAATTGGTTGGGCCGTCGCTAAACATCGCCACTTTTGTGATTTGCGTACCAGCAAAGTTGCTGGCCATATCGGGAGGATAACAAATCGCGACGGTGGTGTGTGTCCCGTAACTGATGGCCTCGTTGAATTCGCTTGAGCAATAGGTGTGCCAGCCGTGCATCGGCTCGTTTTGTGCAAAGGCGGCTCCCAAGCACATTATTAATAAGGTAAGGAGTGAAGCTATCTTTTTCATATTTGTAGGTTTCGTTTGGGGGGCAAAGTTACAAACTTTTTCTTGTTTTGCGCGTAACCGAAAAGAAAAACCCCTATCTTTGCCGCCGATAAGCGGTGCCGCGAGGCTCAATAGGGAATCGGGTGAGAATCCCGTACAGTTCCCGCTGCTGTAAACTCTCCACGCTGGCCATTATGCCACTGAAAACCAACCATTTTCGGGAAGGCGGACAGACAAAGGGAGTGAGTCAGAAGACCTGCCGCCTGTCAGAGAAACGATGCTTTCGGGACAAGAGCAGGCGTTCCTTATATAATAAGGTGTACTTTCCCTTCCCGATGCATTTTAATGTAATTGATTGATTGTCAAACCTAAAAATTATATTATTATGCGTAAAAACTTTACTTTGTTATTCCTCATGGGAATCTTTGGTCTGTTTTCGACCAATCTGTTTGCTCAACAAGACGCTTCCATCGACCCCGCCAACATCCGCTATTGGATTGGCGAAGGCCAGAATGAAGTGGTGTTCATCGTCAACTGGGCTGAGCCTGACACAGCCTTGGCTTGGGGCTATCGCTTCAGCGAAGAAACCGTCACGGTGAAAGACATGATGGCGGCGATTGCCGAAACCGACAACCGATTTGGTTTTGAAGGCGAGAGTTTCGTTACCGATGTCACTTTCAATGATGGCATCCTCGACCTTAGCCTCGCTGGAATGTGGTGGATGTACAATGTGAATGGCGAGATGGCCATGAATTATTTCGATGCCGAGTATATTCACAATGGCGACTATGTGAAGTTCGGCGACGAGTCGGTTGGCGTTTTGATCGACCCCGAGAACTATGTCTATGTTTGGCCGAAGGAAGTGGCTGCCGTGTATCCTTTGGCTTATGAGGCAAAGATCGACTTCTCCGAAATCCTCTATTGGGTGGGCGAAGGCCAAAACGAGGTGGTTTTTGCCGTCAACTGGAACGAGCCTAACAAATGCTTGGCTTGGGGCTATCGTTTTGCCAATGAAGCAGTTACCGTGAAGGAAATCATGGATGCCATTGCCACTGCCGATTCGCGTTTCGCTTTCGATGCCTCTTACGGCTTTGTTTCCGACATTACCTATCATGATGGCACGCTCGACCTTGGCCTTGTCGGCATGTATTTCATGTATAATGTGAACGGTGGCTATGCTGATGCCTACGATGTGCAAACCGTGGTGAACGGCGACTTCATCAAGTGGGGCGACGAATCGTGCGGCACCGAGATTGCCCCTTGGACTTACGTATGGACGCAAACTGTTGAGCCTGTGTCGAATCCTACTGGCATCAGTGAAACTGAAACCAACACTTTGGGCATTTTCCCGAATCCCGCTGTCAGCGAAACCTTCGTGACCCTCGAAAACGCTGGTTTGAACGAAGTTTCTGTTTATGACATCCAAGGCCGTTTGGTCAGCAGGGAAACCGTTGAGGCTCAGGCTGGTGAGCAAGTGCGCCTCAGCACTGAAACGCTGAACGCGGGTGTGTATTTCGTGCGCGTCAATAGTGCCAACGCTACACAAACCGCAAAACTTGTCGTGAAATGAATAAAAGGATATTCATCCTTCTGATGGCTTTGGTGCCGACGATGCTTTGGGCACAGTTTGCGCCCGGAGCGGGATTCGTCGGCACCACGGCCATGCACGCCGACTCGTCAGCATTCGTGGCTTGGGCTACGGGCTGCACCGTCGAGCGCGGCCTTATGCGTATCAACAAGCCCAACCTTGGCTTTGCCTCTTATGGCGAGGACACCTTGGCATTGGGTGCGCCCGGAGGAACGTATGATATTGTCAGTCTCGGCGACGGCGGAACGGCCACAGTGACTTTTGCCTCACCGATTTACAATGGCGAAGGCCCCGACTTTGCCGTGTTTGAGAATGGTCTTGTCTTGGAAGATGACAACACCCTCTGTTTCTTGGAGTTGGCTTTCGTTGAGGTCAGTTCCGACGGAGAGAATTTCTTCCGCTTCCCCGCGATTTGCAACTATCCCGAAGACCAGCAAATCGGCACCTTTGAATGTACGTCATGCACGCTGATTCATAATTTCGCTGGAAAATACGAGGCATTTTATGGCACGCCTTTCGACCTTGACGATGTGGAGGACAGCCCTTTGCTCGACAAGAATCGGGTGACGCATGTGCGCCTAATTGACGTGGTGGGCAACATCAATCCTGAATACGCCACTTACGACTCAAAAGGCCATGTCGTCAACGACCCGTGGCCCACGCCGTTTGAGTCCTGCGGCTTCGATTTGGATGCCGTCGGAGTGATTCACGACTTGGCTCATAGCGATGTGACCGAAAATGAAGCAGAAAGGGTTTCTGTGTATCCCAATCCCGCCAAGGACAGACTGACGGTGAAGGCTGAAAACTTGCAATCCATAGAGATTTATAATGTTATGGGTCAACAAGTTATGGTTTCAACAGAACCGACTATCAACTTAAGTGCTTTGACTGAGGGCATTTATTTCGTCCGTGTGGTTTGCGAAGTCGGAATGGTTACGAAACGAATTGTGAAACAATAAATTGGAACGAAAATGAGAAAAAATCACCTGTTTTTGCTGATGGCTTTGGCCGCCTTGATGTTCTCTTGCAAGCCCGATAAGCCTGTCAATCCGAGTGAATTTGACATCGGTTCGGGTTTGTTGGTGCTCAACGAGGGCAACTTCCAGTATTCCAACGCCTCACTGTCTTTCTACGACATTCAGGCCGATACGGTGTGCAACAACTTGTTTTACAAGGTGAACGATGCCCCGCTTGGCGATGTGGCTGAGAGCATGGCTTTGGTCGACGGGAAATTGTATATCGTCGTCAACAACAGCAATTATATTTATAAGGTGGATGCCAACACAATGGTTTGCGATACCTCTAAGCCCTTCAAACTCACCGACTTCTATTCGCCGCGTGAGATTCATTTTGTGGCTCCCGACAAAGCATACGTCAGTGATTTGATGGGTACCAACTTGTGGATTATCAACCCACAAGAAATGAAGCATACAGGCACTATCGAGATGGGCAAGACGACGGAAAAGATGGTGCAGGTGGGCAGCGAACTTTATGTCAGCAACTGGTCTTATTATTATATCGACCACACTTCCACCGAGAGTTACAATACCGTTCAGGTCGTTGACCTCAACAACGATGTGAAGGTGGCCGAAATCGAGGTGGGGAAGGAGCCTAACTCGATGGTGGCTGACAAGAACGGCCATGTTTGGGTGCTTTGCGAGGGTCGCTCCTACGACGATTGGGGCGAGAATCCCACGCTTTGGGAAATCGACCCGATGCTGAAGACCGCCACTTGCCAATACGAGTTCAAAGGCCCGTTTGAGGATGACGACGAGATTAAAGGCACGGCTTCAATGCTGAAAGTCAATCCCGCAGGCGACCAACTCTACATGATTTACAACAACGAGGTGCGCCGTTTCGACATCGGCACGCTGAGTTTGTCGGAGTCATTCTGCATTGTCCCCGAGCCGCAAGGCCTGTTCTACAGCCTTGCCGTTGACCCACGCACGGGCGACATCTACGTCACCGATGCAAAGAACTACATGATGAACGGTACGGTTTACCGTTATTCATTTGACGGCGTGCTGCTCGCTTCATTCGAGGCAGGCATCATACCTAATGCAATGTTGTTTAAATAATTGATATTCTTTTGAGGGGATGGCAAATCCCCAACTTAGTTCGGGCGGATGGCAAAATCCGCCTGAACTTTTTTGCGAATCCCAACAATTCAACAATTCAACAGTTCAACAATCAACAATTAAACAAATGACAAAAACCTGTCCCCGTTGCGGAAAAACATTCGAGTGCGTCCATTCCGTGGACTGCTGGTGCGTGAAGGTGAAACTCACCGACACCACAAAAGCCTATCTGAAAGCGAATTACAGCGACTGTCTGTGCAAAGAATGCTTGGAGGAAATCAATGGAAAATAATATCCCTCACGCAGAATACGCTGAATTATGGGAAGCGCAAAGCGACACAAATATTGCAACCGGTAGGTTTCTGCGGGTTCTGCGATTTCTGCGTGCCAATTTGACTTGTACTTTGCACGTTTTGTGTGCAGCAGTGTTCTTTGCGTTTACGGCTTGTGTTCCAAAAAATAGTCAATCTCCTGAAAGGACGCAAGGCGAGAATCTTATGCGCCATGCCCGAAACATTTTGGTTTTCGAGAAAGACTACGGCTATCGCATGGAGGTGATTTGTCCATGGGACACCACGCTTTCGTTGGGCAGTTTCGCCCTCGTCAAAGACACAGCCAAAACGGTTGATAAAGACGTGAAGGGCGTATTGAACATTCCTGTCAAGTCGGTGATTTCTTTTTCGGCCACGCAATGGGCTGTTTTTCTGCGTCTTGGCGAAATCGACCGCGTGAAAGGCATCCTTGAAGGTCGTTTTGTGACCGACAGCACCATGCGTGCGCTGTTGGCACAAGAAAAAGTCTATGACATTGGCACGGAGGCTGCCGCCGACATCGAAAGAATGATTCAATTGCAGCCTGACGCGCTGCTTTATTCGCCCTATTTCGATGGCAACCAAGGCGGATTGAACGTCACGGGTGCGGTGCTGTTCCCTTTTGCGGACTACATGGAAAACACGCCTTTGGGTCGCGCCGAATGGATTCGCGTGATTGGCATGTTGGCGGGCTGCGAGGAAAAGGCCGATGCTTGGTTTGACGACATCGAAAGGCGTTACAACGCCCTTTCAACACTCTGCGCCAATGTGGAGCATCGCCCGACGGTATTTTCCGATTTGGCCTTCAACGGGCAGTGGTACGTGGCCGGCGGAAAGAGTTATATCGCCAAACTTTTTGCTGATGCGGGTGCTAATTACATTTGGAAAGACAACCCCTCAACGGCCAGCGTCCCGATGGATGCTGAAAGCATTTTAGCAAAGGCGCAAAAGGCTGAATATTGGCGGGTTATCAATTCTGCGCCTACGCCTATGACCTACTCGACTTTGGCAAAGGAGAACCCTGTTTATCCGCTTTTCGATGCGTTCAAAAACAGGAAAATCATCGTTTGCGACATCCTGAAAACGGGTTATTTTGAGCAGTCGCAGTGCGAGCCTGACCTGCTTTTGGCCGACTTTATTTATTTCTTCCATCCCGAACTGCTGACGGGTGAATGGGCTGGCTATCAACCGAAATATTACCATTTGATGAGGGAGTAGAATTGCAAAAATGCGGGTTTTGTTTCACTTTTTTTGCTTGTATGTTTGAAAAAATCCTATTTTTGCCTTGCCAAATGGCGGTAAAATTTGAAGTTATTTTTGTAAAATATTGAAAATCAGAAAACTAATTGAATTATGCGTAAAAATGTTTTGAAACTGATGATGACGGCTCTCCTGATGGCAATGGCGCCGTGCGTGAATGCCCAAATTGAAGTGGGCTACATCCTTTGCGAAGGCGACACTTTGGTCAGTCCTTCCGATTTCGACTCATTGAATCTCGCCCCCCTTGGTGTGGTGTTCTATGTTGACAATTCGGGCGAACATGGCTGTGTGGTTGCCTTGCAGGACGACGGTTTGTTCTCTTGGGGTGGCTATGGAACTGATACCCAATTGGATAACTTCACCAGAAGAGGCAGCGCAGCCGATGACCTTGATGGCTATAGCAACACGAAATCCATTCTTGAGGAGGATGCGTATTACCCTGCTTTCCAAGCCGTTGACTTCCAGAGTGGCTGGTATTTGCCTGCTGCTGGTCAGTTGAAATGCCTCTACAAAAACCTCAAAGAAGTGGACAAAAGCATTGAAAAGGTGGGAGGAAAAACCATTCGCCACATGGGCTTGACCTACTGGTCCTCCACCGAGTATTCTGAAATTAATGCTTGGTACATGTCCTCCATCGGCGGATTGGACTACTCCTCAGACGGTTACAACGACAACAAGGACGGTTACCGTTTTGTCCGTAGCGTGAGGAATTTCTGATTTGTCAGATTTTTGATTTACCCTTCAAAGGGCAGTTTGCTGTGCAATTGGCGCAGCCGCTGCCCTTCTTTTTTTCGTTGTGTTCGCCACAGGAGCAGGTGCCTTTTCCACTATGCAAAGCATTTAAGGCCATCACAACTAAGGCAAGGACGACCAACAGCACTATGACGGTAGGCAGATTCATGCGATGACGGCGTTGGCGATGAGGTAAGCGAACCATGCGCAAATCCAAGCGACGGCGCATTGGAACAGGATGATGAACAGCATCCATTTGGTGCCCAATTCGCGGCGGATGGCGGCCACGGCGGCCACGCAGGGCGTGTAGAGCAGGCAGAAAACGAGCATGGAAATGCTTGTAATTGTGGTGAATAGAGGCATGGCATCAAGCACTTCGAGGGTGGCCACAACACTTTCCTTGGCCATGATACCACTCACCAAGGCCGTCACGATTTGCCACTCGCCCAAACCAATCGGACGGAAAACCGGGGCAATCCAGCCAGCCACGCTTGCCAACATGCTACCTTCGCCATTTTCCACCATATTGAAATGGAAATCAAAGGTTTGCAGAAACCAAATCACCAACGAGGCAACGAAAATCACCGTGAAAGCGCGTTGCAGGAAGTCTTTGGTCTTGTCCCAAAGCAAATGGGCGACATTTTTCATTCCGGGCAGGCGGTAATTGGGCAGTTCCATCACGAAGGGCGCGACATCGCCTTTGTTGCCCATCCACTTGGTAAACAGCGCGGTAACAATGCCGACGATGATGCCCAACAGATACAGGCAAATCAAGACCACGCCTCCGTGATGCGGGAAAAACATGCTCGTAAAGAAGGCGTAAATCGGGATTTTGGCCGAACAACTCATAAAAGGTGTTAGCAAAATCGTGCGCCAACGGTCGTGTGTGGAATGTAAGGTGCGCGAGGCCATCACTGCCGGCACGGTGCAACCAAATCCGATGAGCATGGGCACGATGCTATGTCCCGTGAGGCCTAATTTTCTCAAAAAACTGTCGCTGACGAAGGCCACACGAGCCATGTAGCCGCTGTCTTCTAGATGCCATCGACCACGAGCGATTGCACAGCGGGACTGACATCCCAATTAGCCAAAGCGTTGCCGCATTGCACGGCGAGCCACGAAATGCCTTGGTCGAGCCAATCTTGCAAGGGTGCGCCAAGCAGGTCGATGGAGAGGTAGATGATGCCCACCATGACGAGGATGAAAATCGGGATGGCCGTCCATTTGCCGGTCAGGTATTTGTCGATGCGGCGGCTGCGTTGGTATTCCTTGCTTTCCTTGGGTTTCACCACGGTTTTCTCGCAAAGTTTCTTAATGAAAGCGAAACGCATTTCGGCCATGGCTGCGGCACGGTCGAGGCCGCGTTCCTCTTCCATCTGCACGATGAGGTGTTCAAGCGTTTCCTTCTCATTTTGTGAGAGTTGCAAGGCTTCAAGGACGATGTTGTCGCCTTCCACGAGTTTGGATGCGGCGAAGCGCACGGGGATGTCGGCGCGTAGGGCATGGTCTTCAATGAGGTGCATGATGCTATGCAAACAGCGATGCACCGCGCCACCGTGGTCGTCCTTGTCGCAAAAGTCCTGACGCACTGGGGCTTCTTGGTACTTCGCCACATGGATGGCGTGGTCGACGAGTTCGGAAACACCTTCGTTTTTGGCCGCCGAAATGGGCACCACGGGCAAGCCCAAGATTTGCTCCATTTCGTTCACGAGGATGCTGCCGCCATTGTTGCGCACCTCGTCCATCATATTGAGGGCCAACACCATAGGCGTGCCTAATTCCATCAGTTGCATGGTCAGGTAAAGGTTGCGCTCGATGTTGTTGGCATCCACGATGTTGATGATGCCTTTGGGCTTTTCCTTCAAGATGAACTCACGCGAAACTATCTCTTCCGAGGTGTAGGGCGAGAGCGAATAAATCCCCGGCAGGTCGGTGACTGAGGTTTCGGGGTGCCCTTTAATCACGCCGTCCTTTCGGTCGACGGTCACGCCAGGAAAATTGCCCACATGCTGGTTCGCGCCCGTCAACTGATTGAAGAGGGTGGTCTTGCCGCAGTTTTGCTGTCCTGCAAGGGCAAAGGTCAGTTTTGTGCCTTTGGGCAGTGGCGTTTCGTGGGTCTTGTCGTGGTAGATGCCTTCCTCGCCGAGGCCGGGGTGGGCGTTGTGGTCGTGCAAGGCCGTGTCGTAGAGTTTGTTAGGGTCAAGTTTGTCGATGTCTTTCTCATCTGCGCAAGGCTGCACCCCAATCAACTTGGCGTCGTTCTTGCGCAAGGTGAGGGAATAGCCGTGGATGAGTACTTCCATCGGGTCGCCCAAGGGGGCGTATTTCACTAATTTGACGACGGCATCGGGAATCACGCCCATGTCGAGGAAGTGCTGTCGGCGTTGCCCTTCGCCGCCCACGCTCTTGATGACGGCGGATTGCCCAATTTCCAGTTTATCGAGTGTTATCATTTTCGCTTCATTTGAAACCACAAAATTACGAATAACTTTGATGCCGTTTCATCCTTATTTATGGTGCTTTTTTGGAGTGGGAATCATTATTATTGGGGAAGGAGGGATAATAACTGAAACCTGCTGAAACGCGATTTTAAAATCCTGTTTCAGCAGATTTCAAATTTAGAAACGCAATTAAATCAAAATCCAAAAAGCCCAAAAAGCAACACTTCAGCACCCTGAAATTCCTCCTCAAAGCCGACCGCGAGAAGGAAATCGAACAGTATGGCAAGCAGGTCTGCATGAGGCCGTCGAAGGTGCATAAGTCCAAGAAAGACTACGACCGAAAGAAAAACAAAGTTGATGAGTGTGAAATGGAATAGTTTTTTCCATAAGTTTGTGCTTTCAAAACCAAGTAACTCAATGAGAAGAACTTGTCTGATAATGCTGCTGATGTGCCTGAGTATCACTATGATGGCACAAAGAGAATGGACGGTAAAAACGGTGTCTAACACGCGCCTGCAAAGCAACGACATTCATGTTTCTGACCCCGACGACTTCCTATCCGATAGCATCGAGAATACCATCAACACGGCACTTTGCGCCATTCGCGACAACGCCGATGTTTTTTTGGTGACTTTGGCTTCCATCGGTGATGCCGAACCGAAACCCTTTGCCACAGAGCTGCTTAACTATTGGGGCATCGGCGACAAAAATTCTGACAACGGTGTGTTATTGCTCTTTGTGGAAGACCAGCACGCCTTGGAGTTTGAGACAGGTTATGGTGCAGAGGAAACCCTCACGGATGCAAGGTGTCAGCAAATCTTCACCAAAACCATCGTACCTTTTTTCAGAGAGGGTGACTATGAGGGCGGACTTTGTGCTGGTGTTGCCGACATTGTGGAGGTCTATGGCGGCGAAATTCCTATGGGACTGAAGACGACCTTGCCCTCCAACTATGATTCTAACGGAAGTGACGAATCTGGCGACTATAGCACCCTTTTCGGAGTGTTTGTCTTGCTCATGTTTGCCATGCCTTGGGTCGGATTTTTCTATTGGTTGAGAAATCGCAATAAAGGAACACGTTTGGATTCAGAGCTTAACCAATCGTTTGAAGAGTCTGGTGCCACCTATATTGACTATAGCAAAGCCGCTTGGTCGGGTTCGCCTTGGGAGGGGAAAGGTTGCCTTGGTGCCTTGACGCTCGGTTTCTCAATCTTTGTGATTGTATTCATCGTCATTGTCTTCATGGCGTTCCGTTTCCACGATCTTGAAGAAGGGAACTATTTGGATTGGGTGTCTGGTGTCAGTTTGTTTTTATACCTCACTTGGGTTTGTTTCCGCCAGAACCATCGTGTCTTGAAGAAGGCTGACACCTTGGCGAAGCAATCGATTAAGCCCAAGGAAATTTACGAGACAGCGTTCAAGCATACGGCCAACAAAATTGCGATGTGGATGGCTCCTTGGCTCGGTGTGGTCTATTACAAAATTTTGAAGTCGAGGATAGAGCATAGCAGTGAGTTTCAATGCCCTACGTGTGGCCAAAGCATAAGCAGGCATGACGGATTCCATTTGCCAGAGGCCCATGAGTGTGAAACCAAGATAAAGGCGTTGAAGTTTACGCCCTACCGTTGCCAAAACGGCCATGAGTTTGTGATGAAGGAAAAAGGAAGTCTGTATGACAAGTTCCAAACTTGCTCAAAATGTGGTGCATATACATTGAAGTTGGCCAAATCGGAGACTCTCGACAAAGTGGATTATTCACACGATGGCAAGAAAGAGGAGGTCTACGAGTGCCAGCATTGCGGCAATACCTTCACGAAGACCGTGGTAATTCCTAAGTTGGTGCATTATAGCAGTAGTAGCAGCGGTTCTTCCAATAGCTCTTCAAGCAGTAGAAGCTATTCCAGCCATTCGTCGAGTCATTCGTCTGGTGGGTCATTCGGAGGTGGTCGTAGCGGCGGCGGGGGATATTCGGGGAGATGGTAGGTTAGTTTAGAGTTTAGAGTAGAGTTGTAGTGCTTATTGAAGTGGTACTTTCAATTCGCGCAAGAATGTCAATTCACCAGCCATTCTTATCGAGCTGAAATACGATAAGGCCATTGACACGGCCATCGAGCAAATCAAGCGCAAGCAGTATCCTGCTAAGGTGGCGCAATATGCTGGTGATTTGTTGCTGGTGGGGATTACTTACGAGCGGGAGAGTAAGGTGTATTGGTGTTGTATTGAGAGGGCTGGGATGGGCTGATACTGATACCATTAGATGCTATTATAGTGTGGGTGGCGAAGAGTGTATAGCTGGCAATCTTGAAGATCTTGCCAAGGTTGAGCACAACCGCTGGAACTTGGTGAAGCTGCTGATGGGCTTCCGTCCGACTACTGATGAGTAACACAAACTGATCAAAGCCGTTGCAAAGAAGAAGAGATTGTTTCATCCACGACTACATTCGACCTTTCTCAGAGTTGGATGATGTCGCGAAGGACATTGACTGGAAACTAATAGGACACTTCACTGATAAAATGATTTGATGGAGGCGACTGACTAAGAGTTTTATACTGTCGTGTTGTTTTTCGTGACGGTAGCTTTCCTCAAGTTTATGTTATGTCAACAGCCTCTGCTTCAACATAGTTCTAACTTCGATAATAGTATAGTTCAGTACAACGTTTTGAGTCAAAGACGGTACTCAGGCTTACGGAGTATTTAGGATTGGCGAGGGATGAATCTGTATAAAGGCACTGATTGAGATGTGTCACAAAAAAACATCATTTTGATAATCATTTATATATGTGTTTTTTTTAAGTTATCATTTGGAAAAAAGAATGTTTTGTTATAATTTTGCACACCAAACAGTGAATTGAAAAATGAATTAATTAGTAAAATGACACTAAGATTAAGATGAGTTTGCAAGTTCGTTTATCAAAGAAATTATCAAAAATTACATCTAAGAATATTATAACTTTTTTGGTGACAATTTTCTTTTCCATAGTTTTTATCCCTCTTTTGGGAAGACTAAATTGCTCTTGGACTAATAGATTCGGGAAATTCTGGGTGGATATTTTTAGCCCAGTGAGCCTTCGTAGTGTTGCGTATAGTGAAGGATTTAGCGACAACCTTGGGATTGGATCTACAATTGCATACGCCATAGGATTAATATTCATTATTGGTGTTTTGATACCAATGGTCACAAACTATTTGCGTTCTATGGGTGATCGTTATCTCCATGGAACATTAGATAAATATTCGTGGAACAATCATGCTTTGTTCTTAGGATTCGACAATTTAATGGTTGGAACTCTTAAAGTGGCATGTAAGAAGTATGAAATGGTTGTAATAGCCGTTCCTGATGATGTTATGGCTGTAAGAACAATGGTGGAAAAACACCTGCCAAGCGATTCATTAGATCGAGTAGAGATTGTACATTGTAATCTGATCATGGAAGATGATTTGGTGAAAAAGGCTTGTATAAAATCGGCTTGTCGCATTTACATTATTGGACAAGAAAAAGACCCAACACATGATAGTATAAACATGAAATCAATGGTTATGATTGCTAATATATGGATTAATGAAACCGAAGAAAAGAAAAAGGAAGTGCCTCATATTATGGTTTACCTGAGAAACCAATCTACATTCTCGTTGTTGCAACGTCAAGGTTTCTGCGCTAAAAATATGTGGGACATGCTTTCGTGTTCATTAGAAACAGAAGAAAAGAAAAATGAAGCACAAAAATTTCTTGATTGCCATTGCGAATACTTTAATTTCTATTGCGACAAAGCCTTGCGCATGCTTTCCACAGATCCGAAGAAAGGAGGAATGGGGCTGGACTGGCATTCGGAAGCGAAAAACAT
Source organism: uncultured Bacteroidia bacterium (assembly GCA_902769815.1). Classification (GTDB taxonomy): domain Bacteria; phylum Bacteroidota; class Bacteroidia; order Bacteroidales; family F082; genus Limimorpha. The sequence continues at coordinate 16,287 of CACXQO010000009.1, forward strand.
TGCTATTGCAAATATGTCTAAAAATCAAGTTCATCTTGTGGTTCTCGGCATGACACAGATGGGTACAGCCATAGTTCGTGAGGCCTTAAAGTTGGCTCACCCTTCTGGCATCGGCAAAAAGATGCTCATTACAATGGTTGATGAAAATGCTTACGAAGAGATGCATTTCTTTATTGGTCGTACAAAGGAACTCTTCAAACTTTGTTATTATAGTTTTCAAGACTATGATAACCCTCAATTAAATATGTACTATAAGCCAAAAGAAGATTTTCTGGATGTGGAGTTCGAATTTGTACAGTGCGATGTTGCTCATCCTAAACTAACTGACAATCTGCTATTTTGGGCTGAAGATGATAACCAGCTACTGACTCTTGCAATTTGCACAAATAATTCTTCAAAAAACATGGCAGTGGCATTGTATCTTCCTCCAGAGATGCTAATTGGGAAAGATGCCGTTCCTACATGGATATTCCAAGAGGGAGATGATGGCATGAGACAATTGCTTGACTCAGAAAAGTATCCGCACCTTCATCCTTTCTCAATTTCCGACCATGATGTTGCTAACACAGCTAATTCTCCTATGTATGAATGGGCAAGGAATGTTATTCAGTATTACGACCAACATTATGGCTCTTCTGAAAAAGTAAAAAGGTGGGAGGATACTCCTCAAGACAATCGTTGGTCTTCATTGTATAGTGTCATGTCCATGATAATTAAACTTCGTGCAGTCGGAGTTCATGACAATTTGTATGATCTTGAAGAAACTGTCAAGAAACGAATTGATACAATAGAGCACAATCGTTGGGTGGTAGAGAAGTTGACATTTGGTTTTCGTCCGACAAGCGAACAACAACACCAGGAAGTAATAGATGAATTAAAGCAACTGATTAAAAAATATCCCGATTGGAAAGAGAGCAATGAATCTCGTAAAAAGATAGAAAGTGGAAGGGTGTTGTTTGACTGTTTAAAAAAAGGTAAGAATAAAAGTGGAATTAGAATTCATGATGACCTACGACCATTTGATGACTTGGAAGATTATACCAAGGCTAAAGACCGTCAAATACTTGATGATTATCTTACATCTTTAGATAACAACAAAAACAAGAACATATGATATGAAATTTGTAAATAAGGAATTAAACAGGAATAAAACCAATCAGTACAAGATTAGACGACGTAGGTTAGAACAGAAGAAATGAGAAAACTAATATATATCCATCACAACCATATGACCTCCTTTTATGTAGGATTGTCAATGGTTTTCTCAAAGTTGTTTGAGTGCAAGTCGGAGATAATCTGGGTTGTTCAAAAAATGTATTTTTGCAAAACCAAATCAAATAATAAATTATAAACACAATGACCCTCTTAAGAACAATTAAAGTATTCATCTCTTCATCCACTTCCGAGTTGGGAAGTGAGCGTAGAGAATTGGTCTATTCTATTTCACAAGATATTGGCAATTTGTTTGAAAAAGACAATATTTTGGTTAGTTTTGTTAGTTCTGATGATGCTGCTATTGTAACATGTGGAAGGTTTCAAGATAGCATAATACAATCTTTGGATAGTTGTGATGTCTCCCTGTTCCTATTCAAATGCAAGGCGGGACAATACACCATCCAAGAGTTAGAGATGGCAAGAGAATTTCAAAAAGAACGGAATCATAAGGTGTTTGTGTATTTCTTGCATGTGCCAGAAAAGGAAAAAACAAAAGAAATAAAGAATCTCCAGAAACGGCTATACACTGAAGAGGTCTATTGGAGAGAGTGTGAGAATATCATGGAAGTTAAGTATGATTTTGCCTTGCAACTATTGAATTATGAGGGAATTTGCAATGCAGAATCAGACATGAAATCTGATAAAGATATTGAGCAAATTGAAATTGCCAAAATGCAACTTGATAAGACACGAAAGAACGAGCATCAGAGTGTCGAGAATATACTGGTGAAAATCGAAGCCATTAAGTCTATTCCGACGGGATCTATTTCAGAAAATATTTCTCAAATAATAGAATTTTATAAAAAAGCCGACCAACTAGCATCTAAAACCGACTACGACAAAAGAAAACATTACAATCTGTTGACGGATTATGCTGGATTCCTAAAAGATTATGGTATGTACAGTAATGCTGAAAAAGTATGCGTCCGATTGATAGCCATGGCTAAAGACCTATATGGAACGGAATCTGAAGTATTAGCAACATCATACAATAATCTTGGAGAAGTGTACCATAATCAGGGAGATTATTCAAGGGCATTGGAATACCATATAAAAGCATTGAAGATAGATGAGGAAGTCCTCGGTATAGACCACCACAAAACTGCCATAGACTACAACAACATCGGCTCAGTCTATGACGAAATAGGAAGCTATCATGAAGCAAAGGAATACTATCAAAAGGCATTGGCAATAAAGGAGAAAATCTTCGGAATGGAACATCCTGATACCGCCACCTCCTACAATAATTTAGGTATGATATATTATAGTTTAAAAGACTATACTCGTGCATTAGAATACAACCAAAAGGCGTTGTCGATATTTGAAAAATATTATGGCACAGATCATCCGGCTACTGCAACTTCATATGGTAATATCGGTTTGGTGTACCATGCCTACGGTGACTATTTGAAAGCTTTGGAGTATTTCCAAAAGGCGTTGGCGATAAATGAGAAAGTATTAGGCGAAAATCACCCTGCTACTGCTACGTCATACAACAATATTGGTGGCATGTATTACAAGCAAGGTGATTATTTGAAGGCGTTGGAATATTTCCAAAAGGCGTTGGCAATACGTAAATTAACTCTTGGTGAAATACACCCAGACACTGCCGTGTCTTATAATAATATTGGGATGGTTTACAAAAACCAAGGCAATCCGATAGCAAAGGATTACATTCAAAAAGCAACGACAATTAGGGAGAAAAACATAGTGCAATGAAAACAATAGATATTTTCCTTGCTTCATCAATTACTGAACTATCAGAAGAACGGGAGAAATTGTACAAGTATCTTTCAGGGAAAGCTCTCCGTGGATTATTTCGTAATGACAATATTGATATTCAGTTGGTTAATTGTGAGTATTTTGAAGAGGGTTATAGGGGAACTCCTTCTCAACGGATTCTTGATGTGAGCTTGGAGGAATGTCCAATTTCAATATTTCTTTTTAAAGCGAAAAACAAAGAGGATGCAAAAAAAGCAGTAGCATCAGCGCAAAAAAAAGGAAAAGGTACTGAAGAAGAGTTTGATATTGCTTTAAGATGTGCAAAAGAAAAAAGGCATACTATGTTCATCTATTTCTTGGTAGGTTCAAAGAGAAATAGAACCAAAGCATTTAATGAATATATTGAGTCGGAAATGAACAGAAATGGAATATATGCGACGATTTGTTCTAACATTGATGAGGTGAATTCTTCGGTCATTATACGACTATTAAAGTATGAACATGAATGGCTGTGCGCGATTGGGGAAAAATACAAGAGAAATAGTGTCTCTTTGCAAGATAAGACAAAAATAGATGTGACATGGAAGGATGGTATTGATCTATACGGATTGTATAGTTGGCATAATGATAAACGAGAAGAAATACAACCACTTATACATTCTGCCATAGGGAATATTATGAAATCAATAAAAAGAGAAATTGATTCAAAATCTAATAAATATAGGGCTGGGGCTATGGAAAACTCTCATATTATAAGAGTTTATAACGACGTTAGTCTTTGGGCTGAAAAAACAAAGTACGAAATTGAAAAGCATTGTGAATTGCTTTCTAATTATAAGGATTTCCTTAATAAGATTCGTCAGTATAATAGTGCAGAAGACATACATTTAAAATTTGTTAAACTTATCGAAGAAAAAAATGGTTTAGATTCTCTTGTTACAGCTGATGAATATAAAAAAATCGGGTTAATATTTTTTCAACATAAAAAATATGAAAATGCTATCAAATATCTTAAGGATGCAATGAAAATATATGAATCTAATACAGAAAAAGACAATCGTGAAATGCAGGTTATACAGATTTTAATATCTGAAGCAAGAAAACATATAGAAGGTTTGGGAGGGAAGAAGAAATCTTATATAGCTACAATCGATAGTTAGTAAAAACAAATTGATAATCACGATATGGTTACGTCCCGTACAATTAAAATTTTCCTAGGCTCATCCATCATCGAACTGGCTAATGAACGGCAGGATATTTCTTTGTTGACGAATGACATCAGCACTTTGTTTAAATTAGACAATGTTGATGTCCGTTTTGTTTTGTGCGAGAATATTAATGTAGAGGAAAATGAGAAATGGGGTCATGAAAGCCAACATATTGTAGATGAACAATTACGTGAGTGTGATGTTTCATTGTTCTTATTTAAGAGTAAAGCTGGTAAGTGGACTCGCCATGAGTATGATGTAGCTAGTGCTCTCCAAAAAGAGGGGAGGCATAGATTCTTTGTTTATTTCCTGCATGTATACGGGGAGGAGAAGGATGCTAGTATAAAAGACTTCCAAATGCGGTTAAGGACTGATGGTGTTTCTTGGACGGAATGCGATACATTGAGTGATGCAAAGTATAAGTTTGCCGTAGATTTGATGAACCACCTTGGCGTCACCCTTTCTAGCCAATCAGAGACGGAATACATTGAAAAGACTGGTGATAATCTTTTAGAGAAATACACTTCCAGCCGTCAACACAAGCCGCAGTTGCGAACCAGACTCCATAAGCAGATAGAAGTCTTGTTGACCCAAATCAGTACTCTCAAAGAGTCTCCAAATTTCGTCATTGCTATGGTTGTCCAAGTCGTCAAGATGTATAAGAAAGCCGACTGCTGGGCAGAGAAAAGCGGCTATGATAAGGAGAAATATTACAATCTGCTGTCCGATTATGCCGGTTTCCTTCATGATTATGCACTTTATTACGACTCCGAAATAATCAATGTACGAGCTATCGCTTTGGCAGAAGAATTGTATGGCACCGAACACGAGAACACCGCCATTGCATACAATAGAATAGGGATGGTCTACTATAGCCAAGACGAATACGAGAAGGCTTTGGGCTATTTTGGCAGAGCATTGAAAATACGAGAGAGAAAACCGGATCTATATTACCCTGAAATAGCTACGACTTATAACAATATTGGTGGGGTTTACAGGAAACAAGGAAAGTATCGCATGGCTTTGGAATTGTATGATAAAGCTTTGGAAATACAGAAGGAGAACCTTAACTCAAACCGCCTTAGAATGGCAGATACATACAATAATAAAGGAGTGTCATTTCGATATGAGAGCCTTTTCGAAGAGTCTCTTGATTGCCACCTCATGGCACTGGAGATACGAGAGGATGTTCTTGGCACAAACCACCCTGATACGGCCATCTCTTATAGTAATATTGGAACAACATATCGCTATTTAGGCAATTACGACAAGGCTCTGGAATATTATCAGAAGGCTTTGAATGCGGATATAACAACTCGAGGAATCAACAATGACTATACTGCTATAGATTACCACAATTTAGGTTCAGTATATCGCCTTTTAGGAAATTCTGAAGAAGCATTAAAGTATTATCATACGGCATTAGCCATAGAGGAAAAAATACTTGACACCAACCATCCTGACATTGGCACTGAATACAATAATATCGGCCTGCTTTACTCAGATATGGGCAACTATTCCAAGGCATTGGAATACTATGGTAAAGCATTAAAGGTTTATCAAGCAACCCTCGACAAAAACCATCCGTCAATGGCTACTTTATATAATAATGTTGGTGTGGCATGCCTTGAACAAGGCGACTCTATCAAGGCATTAGAATACCTTTACAAAGCTTTGGGAATTAAGAAAGAGATATATGACGAAAACAATACTATATTAGCCAATACATATCACTATCTCGGAGGACTGTATTATCAAGAGAAAGATTACGAAAAGGCTATGGAATATCTTGGGCAAGCTTACGCAATACGACAAGCCAAACTCGGACAAGACCACCCAGAGACCCAAGAGACAAAGAAATGGATTGATGAAATTAAGAAAGTTATGAAAAAAGAAACGACAGAAAGAAAAAAGTTAGAAGGCCTACGAACGCGGCACTAGATAGAGAGTGCTCAAGTTTATCATGGATTCCTGCTCACTGATAGAAAATGAAATTATAAAAGCAATCCAAAATGAAAGACACCTCGCGTTTTGATAGTTATCATCTAATTGGTAACCGACAAGTACGTATCTTCCTCTCCTCTACTTTTAGGGACATGAAAGAGGAGCGCACTGCACTTATGAAAAGTTTTGAAGTTTTACGTATTAAGGCAAATCGACGCAATGTTGATTTGTGTTTTGTGGATCTTCGTTGGGGTGTCACCGAAGAAGAGTCAGAAAGTGGTAAAACCATTTCCAGGTGCCTTTGTGAGATAGAGCGTTCATATCCTTTTTTTATTGGGCTTTTGGGTAACCATTATGGAACATCATCTCTGGATTCATCAGTATTTGAAAAGAATCCCGATTTGAAGGTGCAATATCCGTGGCTGGTTGGTGACATCACTGCAGAGCTAAGTATTACGGAGATAGAGATGCGATATGGTGTGTTACGTAACAAAGGGAATCATGAGGCTTCTTTTTATATCAAACAGACTTCCGAACCTGATGATAATCCCCGACTCTCGGAATTAAAAAGGGAGATATATCAACAAAAGCGTTGTACCGTATCCGATTATGCAGACATTGACGAATTGTGCAATAAAGTAGAGCTCGCTGTGGAAAAGATCCTTGACAGATACTTTCCTGAAACCAATATTTCATCTCTTGAACGTGAACGCACGACACAACTGGCATATATCAATAGCCGTCATGCTCACTATATTAAAAAACAATCATATTTTTATACTATTGATACTTTTGTCCATTCTCAAGAACAAAATCTTGTGTTCACTGGTGAAAGTGGCATAGGCAAAAGTGCGCTTCTTGCAAATTGGGTTAAAGAGAATGAAAATAGAGACGAATTTAATTTGGTTTATCATTTTGTCGGCAATTCATTTTCTGACAATAATTATGAGAACATATTGCGTCGCTTATGTGATGAAATATACAATCTATATCCCATAGAAAAACAATCAAACCATTTCGATACGATTGAAGAGGAAGCCCAACATCTATTAAATCTAATAACTGTACAGGAAAAGTCATTAGTTATTGTCATTGATGGTATTAACCAAATTGTCACTATTAATAACGAAAAGCTATTGCTATGGTTGCCTGTTTCCAATGATAAAGTGAAGTATATATTTTCGACTCTTGACGATGATGAGACCATGGATGTTTTTCAGCGGCGAGGTTATCGGGTGGAAACTGTTGCACCATTGAGTTCGAAGGAAAGGGAATGCTTCGCTCTAGAATACTTGGATGGTTTTGGCAAAAGACTTAGTGAGAACTTGTTGCAACGTATTATTAATGATGCTGAATGCGAAAACACTCTGGTATTAAAGTCATTACTTGATGAACTGATTTGTTTCGGCTCATACGAGCAACTTGAATCTCGGATTAACTATTATCTTTCTGCAACTTCTATTCCAGATTTCTTTGATCGGGTGTTAATCCGCATGGAGGAGGATTATTCAGCAAACCAAGATTTAGTTCACCACGTATTGACGCTTATTTCTGTTTCCGAACGCGGTTTGTCGGAAGAGGAGATAATGGCTATTGTAGATTGTCAAGAACGGGATTGGAAACTTTTCTTCTGTGCCTTCTATAACCATTTTATAATAAAAGACGGGATTATTTCATTGTCACATCAATATGTTACTCATGCGATTACTAACCGTTATGCTTTAAGTAATACCGATGTCAGTGCCCAATATCGCCAAGAGATTGTTACTTACTTTGCCGCAAAGAAGCCAGTTGATGAAATCCAACAACAACGTTACATTTCTGAATTGGCACACCAATACTATAACTTAGTTGACTGGCCCAACCTTCACAACACCCTATTGAGTATTGAGGCTTTCAACTTTTTTTATAGTGTTAATGTGTTACTATTAGCCAAATACTGGAAGGCACTCATAACGGCTGACAATAATCATTATAGATTATCGGATTATTTATGCCTTTTGGAACAAAAAGATGCCATCATATTTGCTGATTCTTTTAGTAGTATCGGTTGTTTTGTTTCTGATTATTTCGGTGAATATAAAACAGCTATAGATTATCATTTAAAATCTTTGGAATTATTTGAGAATGTTTTTGGCAAAGAGCATCCAGGTACTACAGGAGTTTATAATAATTTAGGCAAAGTATGTCTGTTGATAGGAGACTATACCAAGGCTTTGGAGTATCACCTCAAAGCTTTGGAAATAAGGGAAAAAGTTTTTGGTGCGAAGTGTTTATATATTGCTCAATCATACAATGATATTGGAGCAGTGTATCGCTATCAAGGTGACTTTGTTAAATCATTGGAGTTTTATTTCAAAGCTTTGGCAGTGGCGGAGAAGACCCTCAAACCAAATCATCAAACTATTGCTACAATCTACAATAATATCGGTTTAGTGTATCGAAATCAGGGAAAATTTGATAAAGCGATAGATTATTATGTTAAGGCTTTGACAATACAACAGGAAGTTTTGAGTCCTAAACATCCACATACAGCCACGTTATGCGACAATATTGGTGTGGTATATCAAAACCAAAATAATTATGGTAAAGCACTAGAGTTTTGTTTAATAGGTTTGGCGTTAAGGGAGGAAGTCCTTGGGATTGATCACCCTGAAATTGCCAAGTCATATAACAATATTGGATCAGTGTATTTCTCTCAAGGCGACTATAATAATGCTTTGAAGAACTATATTATAGCAATGTCAATAAGAGAGAAAACGCTCGGAACGGAACACCTTGAAACTGCTCAATCCTATAACAATATCGGCGTGGTTTATTCTGAGCTTGAAGATTATAATGAAGCTCTGAAATATTATAAGAATGCATTATCAATAAGAGAAAAGTTGCTTGGAACAGATCATATTGAAAATGCCACAACTTATAACAATGTTGGAGTAATCTATCGTTGCAAAGGAGATTACACCAATGCTTTGGAGAGCTATTTTAAAGCATTGACTATTCAGGAGAGAATTCTTGGTTCGGAACACTCTAATAATGCAGATTTGTACGATAATATTGGTGCGGTATATAATAAAACAGGTGACGAAAACAAGGCTTTGGAGTACTACCTCAAGGCATTGGCAATTAGAGAAAAGATATTTGGGGTTAAGTATCCAGACAATGTTCAATCATATCAAACTATTGCTTCGTTGTATTATCGTCAATACAATTATACCATGGCATTGGAGTACTATCTCAAGGCATTGGCAATTGTGGAGATAGAACCAAACAATAGCCGTTTTGCGACTGCCATGTTATATAGTGTTATTAGTGAGACCTATAGACATCAAAGTGATTACAATAAGGCTTTGGAATATGCTTTCAAAGCGTTGGAAATAAATGAGAGATTCAACGGTGTTGAGCATATTGAAACCGCCGCAGTAAACAATATCATCGGCTTGGTGTATGATGGCATGTGCAGATACGATAAGGCTTTGGAGTACTTCCTCAAAACTGTAGAGATTAGAGAGAAAGTTTTAGGTACAGAGCATGTCGAAACTGCTGCAGTATACAATAATATCGGTATAGTATATGATAACATGGGCAAATTTGATAAGGCTTTGGAGTTTTTCCTCAAATCTCTGGCTATATATATTACAGTCCTTGGTGTTGAAGCCCCCTCAACAGCCAACTCCTACCAATGTATTGGCGCAGTGTATCAACATCAAGGGATTTTGACGAAGGCTATTGTTTACTATCTTGAGGCATTAGCAATTGAGGAAAAAGTTCTAGGTGTAGAACATCCCGATGTGGCTTCTACCTACAACAATATTGGTACAGCGTATAGGTGTCTGGGAGACTACAACAAAGCGTTGGAGTATGGTAATAAAGCCTTGGCCATAAATGAGAAAGTTTTTGGTACGGAGCATCTCCAGACTGCCTCAAATTACAACAATATAGGCTTTGTTTACGATAACATTGGTCAGCACGATAAGGCTTTGGAATATTATTTCAAGGCTTTGCCAATAATTGAAAGAGACCTTGGTGTTGAACATCCCAATACGGCATCATTATACAACAACTTCAGCCATGTATATTATAACAAAGGTGATTTTGATAAAGCGTTAGATTATATAAATAAGGCTTATTTGGTATATAGGAAAGTATTTGGCCCGAGACACCCTAACACAATAGAATCAATAAAGGGAGTTTTTATCATTAAGGAAGCCCTTGGATTAAACGACTAGCAAACGAGGATGTGTGAATGAGCATTTTGCGTTTTCAATAAAAGTGCGTTCAAAGGAATAAATGCACCACTTATAGCGTTTTCTACATGCTAAAAGAACAAGTCTCTGACATCACTTGAATTTCATAAATACTACAGAAAAAAATCATAGAAATGAAAAAACGCATACTCCAAATCCTATCAACATCTCCAATGTGTTTGTCGTCTCCTAATTTATTGCAATTGGCCGAGAAAATGGCCGAGAACGTCCTTGGCGTGTGGGTGAGGTCTCGTATGGAGCAAGGCTTGGCCTTACGCTTCTGACCACGACGATACCAATAAGAAGCATATCTCTGCTTAGTATCTTATTCCGAACTCCCAAAAGGAGGAAGTGTACAACAGAAACACCAGTTTGGAGATGCTGAAGTTCATTAGTGTGGAGGGGCTTGAGATAGTGTGACAAAATAAAGGATTATCATGCTTGCATTATTGCGCGAATAGCCTTTGAAAAGTTTGGTGTGGTATGTTTTTTTTCCGTAGCTTTGCACTCGATTTTTGAACTTCATAATACTTCCAATATGACCATCAACGAATTAGAAAGAACCGCCACCCAAGTGCGCCGCGACATTATCCGCATGGTGCATGGGTGTCAGTCGGGGCATCCGGGCGGCTCTTTGGGCGCAACTGACATTGTTACAGCCCTTTACTTCGACCAAATGCAAATCGACCCCGCCAATTTCCGCATGGACGGCAACGGCGAGGACATGTTTTTCCTCTCCAACGGCCACATCAGTCCGATGCTCTACAGCATCATGGCGCGGCGCGGCTATTTCCCTGTAAGTGAACTCGCTACCTTCCGTCATCTTGGCACACGCCTGCAAGGGCATCCCACCACGGCTGAGGGCTTGCCGGGCGTGCGAATCGCCTCTGGATCGTTGGGGCAGGGGCTTTCGGTGGCCATCGGTGCGGCTCAGGCCAAGAAACTGAACGGCGACAGCCACCTCGTTTTCGTCCTCATGGGCGACGGCGAACAGGAGGAAGGCCAGATTTGGGAGGCGGCCATGTATGCACCTGCCAAAGGAGTCGACAACCTCATCGCCATCGTCGACTACAACAAGAAACAGATTGACGGCTCAACCGATGACGTGATGAACCTCGGCGACCTTCGCGCCAAGTACGAGGCTTTTGGCTGGGAGGTTCTCGAAATGAGCGGCAACAACATGCAGGCTGTGGTGAACACCCTGAAATTCGCCCGCGAAAACGCCTGTCAAGGCAAACCGCAACTCATCCTCGCGCATACCGAAATGGGCATGGGCGTGGACTTTATGATGGGCACGCACAAATGGCACGGCACGCCACCCAACGACGAACAGGCCGCCAACGCGCTTTCACAGTTGGAGGAGACTTTAGGTGATTACTAATTTATGCCGGCCCTTCGACAAGCTCAGGGACCTTGTTTTTACGAGACTGAGGGTGCCTGAGCCTGTCGAAGGCCCCGACCAACAGCTCAACAATTAAACAATCAACAATTCAACATAGAAATATGGATTTCACTATTCAAAACCAAAAAGATACAAGATCGGGGTTCGGTGAAGGTTTGCTCGAAGCAGGTCGCCGCAATCCCAAGGTGGTGGCCTTTTGTGCCGACCTCACCGGCTCATTGAAGATGGGCGATTTCGCCAAGGAGTTCCCCAACCGTTTCTTCCAGACGGGCATCGCCGAGGCCAATATGATTGACATGGCGGCGGGCATGGCCTTGAGCGGTTTCGTGCCGTTCACGGGTACTTTTGCGGCCTTTGCCACGGGGCGCGTCTACGACCAAATTCGCCAGAGCGTGGCCTATTCCAACAAGAATGTGAAAATTGCCGCTTCCCATGCCGGACTTACCCTCGGCGAGGACGGTGCCACGCACCAAATCCTTGAGGACATCGGCCTGATGAAGATGCTGCCCAACATGACGGTCATCGTGCCTTGCGACTTCAACCAAACCAAGAACGCGACCCTCGCCGTCGCCGAATACGACGGGCCTGTTTACCTGCGTTTCGGTCGCCCGAAAGTCGTCATCGGGAAGGCGCAAATGCTGCAAGAAGGCAATGATGTCACCATTTTTGCTTGCGGCCACCTTGTTTGGAAAGCCGTTCAAGCGTTGCCGATTTTGAAGGAGATGGGCATCAATGCCGAACTGATTAACATTCACACCATCAAGCCGTTGGATGTGGAGGCCGTGCTGAAATCAGTGACCAAGACCCGTTGTGTGGTTACGGCGGAGGAACACCAGCGCAATGGCGGCTTGGGCGACAGCATCGCTCAGGTTTTGGCCTTGAACATGCCTTGCCCGATGGAGATGGTCGCTATAAATGATGAGTTCGGACAAAGCGGAAAGCCTGATGAACTGCTGAAATACTATCATTTGGACACTCCCGACATCGTTGAGGCCGTGAAAAAAGTTGTTGCTCGAAAGCAATAAAACAGCTAATTATTATGTTGTTATTTTGTCGCTTTGCGTCAAAGCAGTCCACTATGGCAGTTTGTTCTATAGATTGCTTCACTGTGTTCGCAAAGACGCGAAGCGGCAGTCAGACGAACAATTGAATCCATCCAATATGAAAAAACTATCTCTTTACTCCCTTTTTGCCCTAATACTTTTGGGCACTTTGTCCTCATTCGGCAGCAAAAAAGTAATTGCCCAAGAACCTCCTAAGGCATTGAACGTCATTTATTTCATCGGTGACGGAACGGCTTTGCCGCAAGTCTATGCCGGCATGTTGGCCACGTGGTGGATACACACTCGGCCAGCAACGACATCACCGACTCGGCGGCAGGCGGCACGGCTCTCGCCAGCGACCACAAGACCAGAAACGCCATGTTGGGTATGAATCCCGATACGATTCCCGTGAAGACACTGCTTGAGGTTTTTGCCGAGCAAGGTAAGGAAACGGGCATCGTTGTGACGAGCTACATCACCCATGCCACACCTGCCGCTTTTTATGCCAAGGTGCCACATCGTCGCCAATATGAGGAAATTGCATTGCAATTTGTTGAGGCACAAAACATTAATTTGGCCATCGGAGGGGGCATGAAGCATTTCAACCAGCGCAAGGACAGCATCAACCTTGTTGAACGCATGGAGAAGGAACTGGGCTGGAAGGTGTACGACACCCTTGCCGATATTGATGTGACTTGCAAGAAGTATGCGGTTTTGGCCAACGACGATCACATGCCGCCTGCTGCCAAGCGTGGCGATTTCCTGCCTCGTGCCGTGAAGACGGCTTTGCAGACTTTGGACAACGCTGAAAACGGTTTCTTCCTCATGGTGGAAGGCTCACAAATCGACTTCGCATGTCATGGCAACGACTCAGCTTGGATGGTCAATGAGGTTGTTGATTTCAGCAATGCCATCCAATTGGCCTTGGACTACGCTGAG
>CACXQO010000010.1 GCA_902769815.1 uncultured Bacteroidia bacterium
ATTTCCTTCAGTTTCTCCTGCACAATCTCAAAATTGTGGTGGAACTTCTTGATTTTCTCCTCGTTCTTCGAGGTGATGTCGGCGTGACAAAGCAACATCAGGTCATCGATGTCGTCGCCTGCCTCGAAAAGCAGGCGGCGCACTGCGGAGTCGGTCACCACATCCTCGGCGAGCACGATGGGGCGCATGTGGAGCAGCACCATCTTCTGCACATATTTCATCTTCTCGTTGAGGGGCAACTTCATGGCAGCGAAGATTTTAGGCACCATCTTCGAGCCTTTGAACTCATGCCCGTGGAACGTCCAGCCAGTGCCGTCCTCCCAGCGTTTGGTTTGGGGTTTGGCAATGTCGTGAAGCAGGGCAGCCCAACGAAGCCAAAGGTCGTCGCTCTTTTCTGCCACTTGGTCAAGGACTTGCAGGGTGTGCAAAAAGTTGTCTTTGTGGCCTTTGCCTTGCACAATTTCCACGCCTTTCAATTGGCTGAGTTGTGGGAAGATAAGTTTTAGCAAACCACTCTCATCCAGCAACTTGAACCCGATGGAAGGCCTTGGCGAAAGGATGATCTTGTTCAGTTCTTCGGTGACGCGCTCCATCGAAACAATCTTGATACGCTCAGCGTTGCACTTGATGGATTCAAACGATTCAGATTCGATGTAAAACCTTAATTGTGAGGCAAATCTGACGGCTCGCATCATGCGGAGTGGGTCGTCGGAATAAGTGATGTCGGGGTCTAAAGGTGTGCGCAAAAGCAGTTCTTCCATGTCGGCCATGCCTCCGAAACGGTCGATGAGAGTGCCGTAGTCGTCGGCATTGAGACTGAGTGCCAATGCGTTAATGGTAAAGTCGCGGCGGCTGATGTCGTCCTCCAAAGTGCCATTTTCGACCACGGGCTTGCGACTGTTGCGGTCGTAGGACTCTTTCCTCGCGCCCACAAATTCCACTTCCATGCCTTGATAATTGATCATGGCCGTGCCGAAAGCCCCGTAATATTTGGCTTCCTTGTGGCCGGGCAGGAGGGAAGCGACCTTTTTGGCAAGGGTAATCCCGCTGCCCACAGTGACTACATCGATGTCGTTTGATGGGCGACGCAGCAGAATATCACGCACATAGCCACCAATGACATAACTCTTATAGCCCAACTCATGGGAAGCGTAAGCAATCACCCTAAATATCTTACTGTCAATATGTTTCTTGAAGTCGTAGTTCATGCGACAGGGGCTTCTTCAAGGATTTTTTGCTCGATGGAGATGACCTTGGCGATGGTTTCCTCGCCATTTTCGGCCAAGTCAATGCTGATGAGGTCGCCGATGTGAAGATTGGCGGAAATGATGGCCTCGGCCAAAACATCTTCCACATATTTTTGGACGGCGCGTTTCAGCGGACGGGCGCCATACTGTTCGTCCCAGCCCTTTTCGGAGATGAAGTCTAAAGCCTTTTCGGTGAGTTCGATCTTGTACCCCATCTCCTCAACACGTTTCACCACCTGACGAATTTCGATGCCGATAATCTTGTGGATGTCCTTCTTTTCCAATGAGTTGAACATCACCACATCGTCAACACGGTTCAAAAACTCGGGGGCGAAAGTGCGTTTCAAGGCATTGTCGATGACGCTCTGCGAATATTCGTTCTTGGCATTAAGTTTGGCTTGTGTGCCAAAACCAACCCCCTGACCGAAGTCCTTCAACTGCCGCGAACCAATGTTGGAAGTCATAATGATGATGGTGTTCTTGAAGTCGACCTTGCGGCCCAGACTGTCAGTTAATTGGCCATCGTCAAGGACTTGAAGGAGCAGGTTGAATACATCAGGATGGGCCTTCTCGATTTCATCCAAAAGGACGATGGAATAGGGCTTACGGCGTACTTTTTCAGTGAGTTGGCCGCCCTCTTCGTAACCGACATATCCGGGAGGCGCACCCACGAGGCGCGACACGGCAAACTTCTCCATGTATTCGCTCATGTCGATTCGGATGAGCGCGTCTTCGCTGTCGAAGAGGAACTTGGCCAACACCTTGGCTAAGTAGGTCTTGCCTACACCCGTCGGGCCAAGGAAAATGAACGAGCCGATAGGTTTGTTCGGGTCTTTCAGTCCGGCGCGGTTGCGGCGGATAGCACGGGTCACCTTCTTGATGGCCTCGTCCTGACCGATGACAGTGCCCGCCAACTCGCTCTCCATGTGCATCAGGCGGTCGCCTTCGTTCTTGGCAATACGCTGCACAGGCACGCCGGTCATCATGGCAACCACCTCAGCCACATTCTGTTCCGTGACGGTCTCGCGGTGGGCGACGGCATTGCTTTCCCATGCTTTCTTGACAGTATCGAGGCGGTCAAGAATCTTCACTTCCTCATTGCGGTACATGCCCGCCTCCTCAAATTTCTGCTCGCTGACGGCGGCTTTCTTGTCCTTGCGCACCTCTTCCAAGCGTTTTTCCAATTCGGTGATTTCGCTCGGCACGTCGATGTTCTTGATGTGGACACGAGCGCCAGCCTCGTCCAAGGCATCGATGGCCTTGTCGGGGAGGTGGCGGTCGCTGAGGTAGCGGTCGGTGAGTTTCACGCAGGCTTCAATGGCTTCGGGCGTGTATTTCACCAAATGATGGTCTTCGTATCTCGGCTTGATGTTGTTTAGGATTTCGATGGTCTCGGAAGGTGTGGTCGGCTCAACGAGAATCTTTTGGAAACGACGTTCCAATGCACCGTCTTTCTCAATGTATTGGCGGTATTCGTCCAAAGTGGTGGAGCCAATGCACTGCAACTCGCCACGCGCCAAAGCTGGTTTGAACATGTTGCTGGCATCCAATGAGCCGTTGGCGTTGCCCGCCCCAACCAAAGTGTGGATTTCGTCGACGAAAAGAATGATGTCGCGGTTGTTTTCCAACTCATTGAGAATGGCCTTGATACGTTCCTCAAACTGGCCGCGATACTTGGTGCCCGCCACGATGGAGCCAATGTCGAGCATGACGACACGCTTGTCGAACAAGGTGCGCGGCACGCGGTGTTGCACGATGCGGATGGCCAAACCCTCGGCGATGGCCGACTTGCCCACACCGGGTTCACCTATTAATATAGGGTTGTTTTTCTTGCGGCGGCTGAGGATTTGGGCGATGCGTTCCAATTCGCGCTCGCGGCCCACGATGGGGTCGAGGCGACTTTCCTCGGCGGCTTTGGTGAGGTCGCGCCCGAAATTGTCCAAAACGGGTGTCTTGCTCTTTGCGGCAGGGGTTTTCTTGGGTTTTTCCTGTTGCGGCCTAATATCGTTCATCAGGTCTTCGTAGTCCTCCTCTTCGGTAAAGACATTCGAGGCTGAGCCAATGGTTTCCTCCGCCGAATCCTGTGGCAAGTCGCCGTGTTCCATGCCGAAACGAATCAGTTCCTGCTTGAAGTTGTCGTAGTTGATGCCCTCAAACTCAAGGTTTTGCGATATGATGTTGTTCTTCTCGTGCAGGATGGCCAACATGAGATGTTCGGAGCGCACAATCTCCGAATGAAACTCCTTGGCAATGATATAGGTGAACTTCAACACACGCTCGGCCTGCTTGGTGAGGGGCAGGGCCAAAACGGTGCTTTTGTTGACATTTGCAGTCCGCACCGAGGCTTCCAATTTCTTTGAAAAGACTTCAATGTTCAGGTTGAGGTTCTCCAAAATGCGGATGGCACTGCTGCCTCCATCCTTTAACATGCCCAAAAAAAGGTGCTCCAACCCGACGTATGCGTTCCCCAAGCGTTGCGCCTCTTGGTGACTGAGTGACAAAATGGCACGCACACGGGGAGAAAATTTTGCATCCATATAATTACAATTCGTTTATTTTCAATAATTTAATAAAAATCCAAGTTCTTGCCTTGTCCGATTCTTTCGGAGCGCAAAGGTACGAACAAAAACTGCGCCGCGCCAATAATCGGGAAACAAACTTTTGGAATTATAGCAACGGAGCCATATAAAGCGGCAAATAGTCAATGCCTTTCTCTTGTTTAAGGTCGGCTGAATGTAGTACGATAGGCGTAGACAAATAATTGCCGAACTTGTTGATACACTTGTTAATTGACGACAATGTGTATCGTTGTGACGACTTTACTTCAATCGGTGTAATATTATGCCTTGAAGTCAGTTTCGACTTGGCTGTCAGGAAATCGATTTCCATGCGGTCTTCGGCATTTTCGCGGCTCGAGTTGCTGTAGAAGTAGAGTTTGTGGCCAGCTGTGGTAAGCATTTGTGCAACAATGTTTTCCACCAACATTCCCTCATTGATTTCCAATTTGTCGTGGATGATTTTCTGGTAAATCTCATTAGGTACATGGCCTTTTTCGTCAAAGGCATGGCTGAAAAGCAGTCCCGTATCAGCCATATAACATTTTAAGGTGTTGCGTTCCATGTTGAGCCGTAGTCCGATGTTGGGAGCGGTGCAGTTGTAGCAGATATTGACAATGCCCGCATCCGACAGCCAAAAGAAAGCGTCGTCATAATCACGGTAGGCGGCTCCAGATTCCAAAGCGGATAGCCGAAACTTTTTCTCATGTTTTTGCAACTGGGCGGGCAACTCGTCGAAAATGCTTTTCACCTTGTGCTCCACGTTGGAGGCATATTTTGCAATGTCGTTCTTGTAAACTTGCAGAATTGATCTTTTCACGCGGTCAACTTCCTCAAAATCGTGTGTTTCAATGTATTTCAATATGGCTTGAGGCATACCGCCAACAATCATATAGGTACGGAAATAGTCCAACGCCTTGCGATGCAGTCCGCCGAGAGGTTTCCGTTTTTGGAAACACTGCGTGATGAAAGGCATCATCAGTTCATCGTCCAATGCCCACAAAAACTCCTCGAAATCCATGGGATACATGGGCAAAGCCTGCTCTTCGGAAGGAATGAGGATGTCTTTGACATTCTTTTTGATACTAATGAGCGAACCCGTTTCAATGTAGTCGAAACGGCCATCAGCAACAAGATATTTAATGGCGGAACGGGCGCGTGGGCACAATTGAACCTCGTCGAATATGATGACGGACTTGCGAGGCGTAAGGCGCACACCATAATGGATTTGCAGGTTCATGAGTAGTGTGTCTAAGTCTTCAAGATAGTTGTCGAACCATTCCCAGACCACTTTGTCAGCCTTGTTGAAGTCGATGAGCAGATAAGAATCGTACTCGTTTCGGGCAAATTCCTCCACAATATAGCTTTTCCCGATGCGTCGCGCTCCTTCGATGATGACTGCCGTTGCTCCATTGCGCTTGTTTTTCCATTCAAGCAACTCATTGTAAATCTTTCGTTTCATATCCATAATTACATCTTTTCAAGATTATTGCAAGCCAAAATTCACATCTTTTCAAGATTATTGGGACTGCAAAATTACATCTTTTCAAGATTATCGCAAACGAAAATTTACATCTTTTCAAGATTATTCCAGTTTTTGGGAACTTGAATTGTCAGGAATTTGCCATAAATTGTTTCGTAAATTTGATTTCTGATAATTGACTTTGTTGAAATCTCCGATTCGGCGGAGCCAATCTGCGGTTTCGTGATATATTTCTGATAATCCGAGTAATAAGTTTTTCGCGCCGTTTTGTCAAACCAATCCAAAAAAACTCTATCTTTGCACCCTTATTAAAAATAGAGAAAACTAACCCAGAAAATGGACGAAAACAATAACATTACTCCTGAAAATCAGGAAAATAACATCCCTGAAAACACTGGAGAAAAGATTATCAAGGTCAATCTTGAGAACCAGATGAAGTCGGCTTACATCGACTATTCGATGTCCGTCATCATCTCGCGTGCCTTGCCCGACGTGCGCGACGGCCTCAAACCGGTGCATCGTCGCGTGCTGTTCGGCATGAAGGAATTGGGCGTCACCTCGCGCAGCGGCTACAGAAAGTCGGCGCGTATCGTCGGCGACGTGCTTGGTAAGTACCACCCGCACGGCGACTCGTCGGTTTATGATGCTATGGTGCGTATGGCCCAATGGTGGTCACTGCGTTATCCTTTGGTGGACGGCCAGGGCAATTTCGGCTCGATGGACGGCGACAGCCCCGCAGCCATGCGTTACACCGAGGCACGCTTGCAGAAGATTGCAGAGGAAATGCTCGACGACTTGGACAAGGACACCGTCGATTTTCAGAACAACTTCGACGACACCACCCAAGAGCCTACCGTGTTGCCTACGCAGATTCCCGCCCTTTTGGTGAACGGCACCAACGGAATCGCCGTGGGTATGGCTACCAACATGGCGCCGCATAACCTCAGCGAGTGCGTTGACGGCATTATTGCCTACATCGACAACCGCGAAATCACTGTGGCTGAACTGATGCAATACATCAAGGCACCCGATTTCCCGACGGCTGGCGTGATTTACGGCTATGAAGGTGTGCGCGAGGCGTTTGAAACGGGTAGGGGACGCATCGTTTTGCGTGGCGAAACCCATTTCGAGGAACACAACGGCCACGAGCGCATCATTGCCACCTCGGTTCCGTATCAGGTGAACAAGGCCGAAATGATCAAGAAGACCGCCGACCTCGTGAGCGAGAAGAAATTGGAAGGCTTGGCCGACATCCGCGACGAGTCAGATAGAAAAGGCATCCGCGTGGTGTACGAACTGAAACGCGATGCCAACCCCGACGTGGTTTTGAACAAACTGTTCATGATGACCCCGCTGCAAAGTTCCTTCAATGTGAACAATGTGGCTTTGGTGAATGGGCGGCCTTATACATTGAACCTCAAGCAGTTGATTGAGCATTTTGTGGCACATCGTCACGAAATCGTGTTGCGTCGCACACGCTTCGAGTTGAAGAAAGCTGAAGACCGTGCCCATATCTTGGAAGGTTTGGCCCGCGCCATCGACATCGTTGACGAAATCATCGCCACCATTCGCGCCTGTAAGGGCGGCACACCCGAGGCCAAGCAAGCCATCATGGACAAGTTCGGCTTCGACGACCCGCAAGCCTCGGCAATCGTGGCCTATCGCCTCGGTCAGTTGGCCGGACTCGAAATCAAGAAGATCTTGGACGAGTTGGACGAAATCCACGAGCGCATCAAGCATTTCCACGAAATTCTACAAAATGAGGAATTGCAGTTCCAAATCATCAAGGACGAATTGTTGGTCATCAAAGAAAAATATGGCGACGCCCGCCGCACCCAAATCATGCCCGCCGCCGGTGAGTTCCGCATGGAGGACATCATCGCCGACGATGCCGTGGTCATCACCATCTCGCACCTCGGTTACATCAAGCGCACGCCGCTGACCGAATACCGTGTGCAAAGCCGTGGCGGCAAGGGTTCGAAAGGCTCCGCCACCCGCGACACCGACTTCATCGAGCATATCTTCACAGCCACCAACCACAACCATTTGCTTTTCTTCACCGAACAGGGTAAGTGCTACAAACTCAGGGCTTTCGAGATTCCAGAAGAGGGCAAGAACAGCAAGGGTCGCGCCATCCAAAACCTATTGCCGCTTGACAAAGACAATAAGGTGATGGCCTACCTCAACGTGAAGAGCATGAGCGACGAGGACTACTTGGAAAACAACTACATCATCCTCTGCACCAAGAAGGGCATCATCAAGAAGACAACTTTGGCGGCTTACAAGAACGTGCGCCAAAACGGTATCATAGCGGTCAATATCCGCGAGGACGACCAACTCCTTGAAGCCTGCCTGACTTCGGGCAACGACGAGGTGCTGATGGCCGTGCGCTCGGGTAAGGCTGTGCGCTTCAACGAGCAAACCGTGCGCCCGATGGGCCGCACAGCTACGGGCGTGAAAGCCATTACCTTAGCCTCTGAAAATGACGAGGTTATCGGCATGGTTTGCATCAACGACCCGCAACAGACCGTGCTCGTTGTTTCGGAAAAGGGCTTCGGCAAACGCTCCGACATCGACGACTACCGCATCACCAACCGTGGCGCAAAGGGCGTGAAGACCTTGAACATCACCGACAAGACCGGCGACCTCATCGCCATCAAGGGCGTGACCGACGACGAAGACCTGATGATCATCAACAAGTCGGGCATCGTTATCAGAATGGCAGTCAGCAAGTTGCGTGTTATGGGTCGTGCCACTCAGGGCGTGAAGCTCATCGACTTGCGCGGCAACGATGAAATCGCCGCCGTGACCAAGACCGAGCATGAGGACGAACCAGAAGAAACCGCAGAAGTGGTTGAGCCAGTCGAAACGCCTACCCCAGATGGAACCGAGGCCGTTGAGCCTGTCGAAACGCCGAATCCAGATGACGAAAACACTTTGGAACAATAATTGCAAGGAAACACGATAACAAACGAAAATGTTAAACTTTAAATAATCGAGAAAATGAAAAAAGTAATGATTTTGTTGGCCGTCCTGCTCACTGCAAACGTGATGATGGCCCAAAAGAAAGACAGAACCGACGCCTACATGTACAACAAGAACGGCCAATATGCCAAGGCTATGGCCTCCATTGAAAAGTGCGTCAATCACGAACAATTTCTGGGAATGAAGCCCAATGACCAGTCGCAGGCTTGGTTGTATCGCGCCGCCATCTACCAGAACATCATTCAATCGGGCGACGAGGCTTTGATGGCCCAAGCTCCCAACGCTTTGGAAATCGTTTACGAATCGCTGATGAACTGCATGAAGAACCAAGACTTCCTCGATGACAACAAGAGCGAAATCTACCAGCGTGTGGGTTCGGTGATGACCACCTATTATTCTAAAGGTGCTGACGACTACAACACGGGCAAGTTTGCCGAGGCCGCTCCCATGTTCAAGAAGGCTTACGACATCGCCAAGAGCCTTGGCAGCACTGATGCCAACGACATGCTGAACTTTGCCGCCACCTCAGCCCTGAGAGCCGAGGACTACAACACTGCCCTGTCCTACTTCACCGAGCTTCAAGGCAACGGTGTTGACGGTGTGGATGTCTACAAGCACCTCGCCGCCTGCTACAATGGCATGGGCAATGCTGAACAAGCTATGGCCATGATTAACGCAGGCTTGGAGAAGAACCCCGGCGATGCCGGCCTGATTCTCGAAAAGGTGAACGCCTACCTGAAGGAAGGCAAGGGTGCCGAAGCCGTTGAAGACCTCAACAAACTGCACCAACTTGACCCCGAAAACGCCCAACTGCTCTTCGTGCTCGGTACCATCTACGGCGACGAGAACAACGCTGACGTCTACGATGTGGAAAAGGCCCGCAAATATTATGAGGATGCCCTCGCCATCAACCCTGACTACTACGATGCCATCTACAACATCGGCGTGCTATACACGGGCATGGCCAATAAGTATATCGAGCAAGCCAACGAAATCACGGGCTTCTCGAAGGCCGAACAGGAACAATACAACGGACTCATCGAGCAAGCCAATGGACTGCTCCGCACGGGTCTTCCCTACCTGCAACGCGCCTACGAAGCCCAGCCTTCCGACGACGTGAAGAACGTGCTGCGCTCCATCTATGTGAAGCTCAACATGACCGACGAAGTGAAGGCTTTGGACGGTAGAGAATAATGTTTTCATAATTGTATTAAGGTGAGCCTCGCGAAAGCGGGGCTTTTTTGTTTAAAAAAATGCGTATTTTCGCTTGCATTGATGAAAAACACTATCTTTGCGGAGAAAAACTAACTCATTATCCTTATATTATGTTTGAAATTCTACACAAAGAAACCTTCGCGGCCGAGACCTACCTGATGGATGTGTATGCGCCGCGAATCGCCCATTCGGCTTTGCCGGGGCAGTTCCTTATCGTCAAGATGGAGGAAAACTCTGAACGTATTCCGCTGACCATCAGTGACTACCACCGCGTCAGGGGAACGGTGACCATCGTCTTCAAGGCCATTGGCGAATCCACCAAGAAGATGGCCGAGTACAAGGAAGGCGACCGCTTTGCGGACATTGTTGGTCCTTTGGGCAAACCGTCTGAGTTTGCCACAATGACCGCTGAAGAATTACGCAAGCGTAGTTTTGTCTTCATTGGCGGCGGTGTGGGCATCGCCCCGATTTATCCCCAAGTGAAGTGGTTGAACGACCATGGCGCCACTGCCGACTGCATCATCGGTGCACGCACCAAGGACTTGCTGATTTTCGAAAAAGAACTGGCCGAGGTCAGTAACCTGTATGTCACTTCCGACGACGGTTCTACGGGTCGTAAAGGCTTGGTTACCGATGTGTTGCGTCAACTCGTGGCCAGCGGCAAGCAGTATGACGAAGCCGTTGCCATCGGCCCGATGATTATGATGAAGTTCGCCACCAAGACCTGCGAGGAGTTGGGCATCCGCTGTACGGTGTCGCTCAATTCGATTATGGTCGACGGTACAGGTATGTGCGGCGCCTGCCGTGTGAGCATTGCTGGAAAGACAAAGTTCACCTGCATCGACGGTCCCGAGTTCCTCGGAAAGGACGTTGACTTCGACGGTGCCATGAAGCGTCAGGCCATGTATAACAATGTGGAAACGCGCAAGCAACTCGAAGCCGAGGAAAAAGCTGAAGGCCACAAGTGCCACATCGGAGGCATCTCTGAAGAAACCTTCGACAAGAAGAAGCGCGTCCCGGTGCCGGAGCAGAAACCCGAAATCCGCGCCCACAACTTTGACGAGGTTTGCTTGGGCTATTCGGCTGACATGGCCATCATGGAAGCCCAGCGTTGCCTGCATTGCAAGAACCCGCAGTGTGTGGCGCATTGCCCTGTCAATGTTGACATTCCTGGCTTTATCGCCCGTGTGGCCAAAGGCGACTTCGAGGGTGCTGCCGGCGTCATCAGCTGCGACTCGGCGCTGCCTGCCGTTTGCGGTCGCGTGTGCCCACAGGAAACGCAGTGCGAAGGTTCCTGCGTGATGGGCAAGAAGTTCGAGCCTATCGCCATCGGCAAGCTGGAACGTTTCGTCGGCGACTATGCCATCGAGCATGACCTGCACTTCAGCAGCCAATGCATCCCGAATGGTCACAAGGTGGCCATCATCGGTAGCGGTCCTTCTGGCTTGACCTGCGCAAAGGATTTGCTTTCAATGGGTTACGATGTCACTATCTTTGAGGCTTTGCACGAATTGGGCGGTGTGCTGATGTATGGCATCCCGTCGTTCCGTCTGCCGAAAGACACTGTCGTGAAGAAGGAAGTGGAAAGCGTGCGTAAGTTAGGCGCGAAATTCGAGAAGGACGTGGTCGTTGGTCGCACCATCACTATTGACGAGTTGATGAAACGCGAAGGCTTTGAGGCAGTCTTTGTCGGTTCGGGAGCCGGTTTCCCGATGATGATGAACGTGCCGGGCGAGAACCTTTGCGGTGTGGTTTCGGCCAACGAATTCCTAACCCGCAACAACCTGCTCTTCGCCTACAAGGAAGGTTACGAAACCCCGAACTTTGTCGGCAAGAAAGTCGCGGTGGTCGGCGGCGGCAACGTGGCTATGGATGCTGCTCGTACCGCTTTGCGTCTTGGCTCGGAGGTGCATATCGTCTATCGCCGTTCCGAGGCCGAACTGCCTGCGAGAGTGGAGGAGGTGCATCACGCCAAGGAAGAAGGCGTCATCTTCGACCTGCTGACGGCTCCTGTCGAGGTATTAGGCGACGAAAACGGCTGGGTGAAGGGCTTCAAGTGCGTGAAATGCGAACTTGGCGAACCCGATGCCTCGGGCCGCCGTAGTCCCGTCCCAATCAAGGATTCGGAGTTTGTCCTCGATGTCGACATGATTATCATGGCTCTCGGCACTTCGCCTAACCCGCTGATCGGCAGCACGACCCGCAACCTCAACTTGAACAAGAAGGGGTGCATCGTGGCCGACGAAGTGGGCACGACCTCACGTCCCGGCATCTTCGCCGGTGGCGATGCCGTGAGCGGTGCTGCCACGGTCATCCTCGCCATGGGCGCGGGCAAGAAGTCTGCCAAGGCGATTGACGAGTATATTAAGAGCTTGCATTGATAATGCGATTGTTCAAATGAAAAAAATCCGCCAAGCCATTTGGCGGATTTTTTTATACATTGAATTTTGTGAGAATTTCGGCAAAACAGCAATAAATAAATATGAGAATTTCGGCATATTCCAAGGAATAAATTTTGAGGATTTCGGCAAAAGCTGTATTTTTGCATTTTCAAAATCTAATCGATATGGAAGAAAAGGTTTTCAAGCGCAAGTTGTATGAGAAAATGCTCCAATGGAAACGGGAGCGCGACGGGAAAACGGCTCTTCTGATACAAGGAGCCAGACGTGTAGGCAAATCGACTTTGGCGGAGGAGTTTGCACGACGGGAATACGAGTCGTACATCATGATTGACTTCACGGAGGCGGCACAGGAGGTGAGGAATTTGTTTGAGGACATTTCGGATTTGGACAGACTGCTATTTGAGTTGCAATATCGTTACAATACTCGGCTTTTGCCGCGCAAATCGGCAATCATCTTCGACGAGGTTCAGGATTGTCCGTTGGCTCGACAGGCTATCCGGAAACTGGTGAAAGATCATAGATATGATTATATCGAAACGGGTTCACTGATTTCCATCAAGAAGAATACGAAAAACATCAGAATTCCGAGCGAGGAAACCCGACTGACACTACATCCGATGGACTATGAGGAGTTTCGCTGGGCTTTGGGTGACACGGTGACGGTAGACATGCTCCGCGATGCATACGAGGCGAGAAGGGCGTTAGGTGATGCAGTGACACGGAAGTTGTTGCGCGATTTCAGGCTGTATATGTTAGTAGGGGGTATGCCGCAAGCGGTGAACGCTTTTTTGGAAACGAACAACCTGAGTGCGGTGGATGCGGTGAAGCGGGAGATCATTGAGATTTACGCTGACGATTTCCGCAAGATTGACCCATCGGGCAAAGCAACAAGGATGTTTTATGCAGTGCCGGCGCAACTCAACAAGAATGCGTCACGCTATCAGATTTCGAGCGTGATCGAACAAGGCAAGCAAGATCGGGTGGAGGAATTGCTGCAGGACATGGAGGATTCGCATGTGGTGGTTTTCTCGCACCATGCGGACGACCCGAATGTGGGGCTGTCGCTGAACGAGGATATCGGACGGTATAAAATGTTTTTGAACGACACGGGACTGTTTATCACCTTGGCTTTTCGGGACAAGGATGTTACTGAGAACGTGATTTACGAGAAGCTGCTGAGCGACAAGTTGTCGGCCAATCTGGGATATGTGTATGAGAATGTGGTGGCACAGGTGCTG
The DNA here is from genome assembly GCA_902769815.1 of uncultured Bacteroidia bacterium. Classification (GTDB taxonomy): domain Bacteria; phylum Bacteroidota; class Bacteroidia; order Bacteroidales; family F082; genus Limimorpha. The sequence goes on from CACXQO010000010.1 coordinate 13,126, forward strand.
ACGGCTACGGGGAACAAACTATTCTATCACACATGGCCCACCGAGAGCGGGAAACACAACTATGAGGTGGACTTTTTGCTTTCGCGGGGTACCAAACTATGGCCGTTGGAGGTGAAGTCATCGGGATATAAGAGCCATGCTTCGTTGGATGCGTTTTGTGAGAAGTTTTCCAATCGCGTAGGTGAGCGATTCCTAGTATATACAAAGGACTACTGCCGCGATGGTGTCACGACACTACTGCCAGTGGTAATGACCATGTTTTTGTGATTGAACCAATTGCTTTTTATTCCCTGCATTTTAGATAAAGGAATCGGCTCCATTTTGGGGCCGATTCCTTTTGGTAGGTTGCACAACAGTAACCGCTAAAATGAAATCGAAGATTAGCTGATTACAATCTTCTGCGTCCTGACGTTCTCCCCGTCAATCAGCCGCAAAACATAAACCCCAGCCTGCATCCCGCTTGTAGGGACACACCGCGTGTGTCCGCCATGCGAAACAATAATGCGTCCCATCACGTCCATCACCTGCAACGTGCCTTCGCCATTGACGATGATATTGCCCGAAGCATCAATGAAGGCAAAGGCATCATTGTCGCCGTCAGCGTTTCCGTTGGCGGAAAACACCAATTTGAAACGCGAGGCATAGTCGGTGGTTTTGGCGGTGAAGGTGTAGGTGGCTGGCCCTTCGACAGGCTCAGGGGTCAGCAAATCCACATCCGCGCCAGTCATGTTGTCAATCAGGTGCAGGTAGTTGAGAGTTGAAAGTTGAGAGTTGAGAGTTGTTGAAATGGTCAAAGTGTAGGTGCCGTTTTCCGTGGCCTTGAAATTGACGGGCATTTCGCCTTGACCGTTGCTCGTGGCAATGGCGTAGTCGGTGCCGTCTTGCGGAATGTAGATTTTCGTGCTGCCCTCGCGGAAACTGAATTTCTCCAAGGTATGCCCGCCGTCGAAACGGACGATGGCGTTGTCGATGGCCTCGCCTCGGTTACGGGTGAGGTTGAGAGTGAGCATGGGCACCGCGTCCTTTTCGCCGCCCTTGCTGTTGTTGGCTTGGGTGAAAGTAGCCGTTTCGTTGTTGGTGCTGGCCTGCACAAACACGCCTTCCATCGCCGCCACGCTGTTGTGGGCCTCCACTTGCGCCGAGAGTGCCGTGCCGCTTTCGTTCATTCTGTAGAAAGGCTTGTCGAGCGTGGCCGCCGTGCTGAAAGGATTGCCGATGAGGTTCCAGCCCGAAAATTCAAAGCCATCGGCCTTGGTAAGCGTGACTTTGCCATCGCCGTTGTAAGGCGTGCCCGTGAACATCAGCGTGACGTTTCCGCTGTTGGCATAGAGGTAGCCCTTACCCGTTTTAAGGTTGAAATGGTAGCCGTCGCCTCCTTCGTTCTTCCAGTTCTTCCATTCCTTGCCGTTGGTGCCGCCGGTTTGGTCGAAATAGTAGAGGTCGAAGGTTTCGTTGGTCATATTGGTAACAGCAGTAGGAGCAATATCGGCGGCCAAGGGCGAAGCAATCAGATACCAGCCGCTTTCATTGTCTTCATAGCCCGCAATCTCCTTGGTGAACCGTCCCGTGAAGTATCCTGGGTTGTCCGAGCCGCCGTCGATGCGGGCGTATTCAGCATTTGTGTAGTTAAAGTTGTAGGTGGTGCCCATGCCGCCGACCAACGAGAAGCAGAAAGAGAACATAAAGTTTGACGAACCGACCCTTGAGGTGCTCCAGCCCCCACCCACGTAGATGGTGGCAAGGTTCGTGCAGCTCCTGAACATGTTGCTCATGTCGGTGACATTGGCGGTGTTCCAGCCCGAGATATTGAGCGATTGGAGGCCCGTGCAGTTGAAGAACATGTTGCTCATGTTGGTGACCTTGGCGGTGCTCCAGTCCGAGAGGTCGAGCGATTGGAGGCCCGAGCAGTTCCTGAACATGTTGCTCATGTCGGTGACATTGGCGGTGCTCCAGTCCGAGAGGTCGAGCGATTGGAGGCCCGAGCAGTCGTAGAACATGTGGCTCATGTTGGTGACCTTGGCGGTGTTCCAGCCCGAGAGGTCGAGCGATTGGAGGCTCCTGCAGAGGTAGAACATGTGTTGCATGTTGGTGACCTTGGCGGTGCTCCAGCCCGAGAGGTCGAGCGATTGGAGGCCCGAGCAGCCGGAGAACATGTGGTACATGTCGGTGACCTTGGCGGTGCTCCAGCCCGAGAGGTCGAGCGATTGAAGGCCCAAGCAGCCGTGGAACATGTATTTCATGTCGGTGACATTGGCGGTGTTCCAGCCCGAGAGGTCGAGCGATTGAAGGCCCGAGCAGCCGTAGAACATGTTTCTCATGTAGGAGACATTGGCGGTGTTCCAGCCCGAGATATTGAGCGATTGGAGGCTCCTGCAGCCGTAGAACATGTTGCTCATGTTGGTGACATTGGCGGTGTTCCAGCCCGAGATATTGAGCGATTGGAGGCTCCTGCAGCCGTCGAACATGGTGCTCATGTTGGAGACATTGGCGGTGTTCACATCAGTCAGGTCCATGCTCGTGCAACTGGTGAAATTGTAGAACAGTTGGTAGCAGTCGCCCGTGAAGCTCACCTCGTCGGTGGCGGTGACGCTTGTGACCGCCGATCCTGTGACCTCGCTGCCCCACTTGTTGTAGCGGTTGAACTCACCCCAGTTGAGTGTCAGCGCGCCAGTGGTGCTGTCGAAGGTGTATCGTGCTTGAAGGACGGCGGTCACTGCCACATCCTGTGCCGGCATCTCAAAACTGTTGCCCACGATGGGATAGTCGCTGCCGCCATAGGTGAGGGTGGCGGAGGTGATGGCATAGCCTTGTGGCGCCCCCAGCGTGATTTCCGTGCCTGCGGTGTAGTAATTGATGTTGTTGTATGTGACCGCCGGGGCTGGCGTGGCCGTGATGCCTTCGCCCAAGATGAGGCTGAAGACCTGTACCGCCCCGTCGTCCGTGGTGACGTCGCCGTCGTTGGTGCCGATGTTGGTGGTGGCGCCGCCTACGGTGCAGCCGTGATAGTAGTTGTTGGCGAGGGTGCCGTTGTTCTTGCCAAAGAGGGCTCCCACGTATGTATTCTCACAGGTGATGGTCGATTCGAGGACAAGGCAGTTTTGCACCGTTCCACTGGCTTTATTGCCCACGATGCCGCCGACGTATCGATAACCGGTGATGCGGGCATCGGTAAGAGTGACGTTTTGGATGGTGGCGCCGCTAATCCTGCCGAACAATCCTTGGTTCTTGCTTGGGTTACTGTCTCCGGTCTTGTAGAGCCGTATGCCGCTGATGGTGTACCCTTGGCCATCGAAGGTGCCGCTGAAGTTCTTGTCGCTGTTGCCGAAGTAGCCGCCGATGGTGGTGAAGTTCTCGTCGGTGTCGCCGAGGCCTGCGGTGCTGTAGGCGATGTCGGCGGTCTGCATGAAGGTGAGGTCTTGGCAGTTGTTGCCGAGATTGACATAGACGGCAAGGTGGTCGAGGTCGGTGGTCGTGGCGATGGCATAGGTGTTGTTGCCGAGGCTGTTGAAGTCGCTCAGGGCGACGGCGCGGATGTTGTAGTTGCGCGTGACGGTGCCGGCGTATTGGCCCGTTCCCGTGACGGTGACGGAGGCGGAGCCAGGACCGGTGGTGTTGGAGTAGCTCACGGTGTAGGTGCCTGCGGTGAGCACCGTGCCATAATAGATGACGGTGGGCACAGGCTCGATGGGCCTGCCGGTGTAGATGTACTCGGCCTCGACGCCGCCGATGGTGGTGTTGTAGTTGTAGAAAGGCTCGTAGCCCACATAGTCGAGGTAGATGTAGCCGAAGGTCTTGCCTGACGGGATGGTGACGGTGATGGAATTGTTGTTGGTACCGATTGAGTAGGAGCAGCCCGACACGCTGGTGCCGTCTAATTTCTTGACCGTGGCGCCGTAGAACCAGTAGTTAGTGCTGGAAGTGATGACAATCGTGACCTGGCTGCCCGTGTAGATGTCAGTGTAGTTGGTGCCCGTGGTGAAGTTGAGCGTGCCAGTGATGCCTACAGAGTAAGGGCCGCAGCTGAACTTTTGTTCGCTGAAGGTGAAGCTTGAGCCAGGTATTGTGTTCTGCGAGATACCATTCAGACCTTCAATCTTGAAGAGGGAATAGGTGCTGTTGTTGGGGTAAGTTCCCGAGTAGCCCGTGAAGGCGACTGGTCCGTTGATGGTGGCGAAGGCCTGTTGCCCCGTCGCGAGAGCCGCTATCGTCAGCACTGCTGCGAGGACTTTTTTGAGATGTAGATGTTTGGTCATATTCATTGATGTAGTTTTTGCGGTGTAAAATTACGGACAATTCCCGAAACGGGGTATTGCTTTTAGTACAAAAACATTGCTTTTAGTACAAAAAACATTGCTTTTGGTACAAAAAAAGTTGCTTTTGGTACAAATTTCATAATTTTGCCCAAATTTTCATTTTTGCCCAAAATATGCAACTCCCAAACGAATATATATACGGTGTTTCTGCGGCGGTCTTTCTGACTACCTGCTGGGTGTTTGCCGCCGTCAGATGGTTCCATACCTGCCGCGAGCCGAAGGAACACCACGACTACATCTTTCCCGACCGGAAGCTGTTAGTGGTCATCTACTTTTGTGCCTCGGTGCTGCTGCCCTATGTGCTCAACCCCGCCAGCCCCTCGGCTTGGACGTTGTGGAAGTCGTACTTCCCAGGCACTTATTATTTCTACGGCGGTGCGCTTTTTTTCTGTTTCTTCGGCACGGTGAAACGCTGGGAGCGTTGGCGAAAGACCGTCAGTCTTACCGCCGCCATCACCCTCGTTGCGATGCTACCGTTGATTATTGACGCATGGCTGCCTAACGGCATAATGGGTCCCGACATAACGCGCGTCTGGATTGTCGTGGTTGGTGTAGTGGGTGTACTTATGATGGGTTTCTGTGGCGTGGCTGTATGGAAAACACTGCGCTGGATGCGTGAGACACGCGACGAGAACTACTCCAACCCCGACGACTTCTCCATGGAATTTGCCCGCCGCGTGTGGCTACTGCCCGTGGTGATGACACTTTTGGTGTGGCCTCCTTTCCTCTTCGACAGCCCCGCGTTAATGGCGGTAATGAATCTGCTTTTAGCCGTTTTCAACGTGGTGCTGCTGATTTTCGTGCTGCCCGCATGGCGCCGCCAAGCCATCATCATCGAAACGGAAGAACCTATGGAAGAAATGGAAGAGGAAGTGACGACCGAGGCCACATTTGAAGAGCGTGAGCAAAAGATTATCAAGGAGATAGAGCGTTTCGTAAAGGACGAAAAAGGCTACTTGGATGCTCACTTGAAGTTAGAGAATGTGGTGGAGCAATGCAGTTACAGCCGCTCGTATGTGTCGAAAGTTTTCCAAAAGCATTTAGGCGGCTTCTCGCACTACGTGAACAGCCTCCGACTTTCCCATTACGTCCGTTATATGGACGAACATCCCCAAGCCACCAAGGAAACCGCCGCCCAAGAGAGCGGTTTCACCAGCTATAACGCCTACTACAAGGCCAAGGAAAGGATAGAAGAGGACAGATAACCTTTATTCCTTGATCTCCACATAAAACACCGTCGGGTCGTCGTCTTCCTCGAAAGATTCGTCGGTGTAGTATTGTCCGGGCTTGTCGTCGTCTTGGAACAGGAGAAGTGTCACCTTTTTAAAAGGAATGGGCTGTCCGGCGCGGCTGTAATAGTCGATGTTGGCCTCAGTAAGGCCTTCCAATCGCATCATTTTCAGCATCATGGAGAGGTCTAAGTTCACGTTGAGCAGTTCCTGTTTCCACTCGATGCTGATGACCGCCGTGGTGTAGAGTTTGAAATTCTTTACTTCAATCTTTTTCATAGTGCCTGAAATTTTCTGCAAAAATGAGAAATTTGCACGAAAATTGCATCCATTTGCCCCAAATTTTATACTTTTGTCCAACAATTTAAAACCTAAGAAAATGCGTAAAACTTTGATTATCATTGTAATGGCTTTGCTTTCGATGCCTATGTTCGCACAAACCATTGAAAGCGTTGATGTTTCGAAAGCACCTGACGGCAAGTTTACGACCAAGTCGGGCGATTGTACCATAGAAGGCATGGTGCAAAACGGGAAAAAAGTGGGCACTTGGATGGAGTATTTCAACAGCACTCCCTACCTGCCCAAGAAAATCGTCTCCTACGAAAACGGCAAGCGCAACGGTGTTTTCGTTGAAATCGACAAGACGGGTTCCATCACGAAAAAGGCTGAGTACAAGAACGATATGCTCGATGGACAAATGAGCGAATGGTTCCGTGGCGGACGGCTCTCGAAGTTGAACACTTACAAGAACGGCCAACTCGACGGACAGCAAATCCTGTGCTACGAAAAGGGCGGCAACCTTGAGGTTTCGAGTTACAAGGAAGGCCAGCGCGACGGCGAAACGACCTGGTTTGACGAAAACGGCAACAAGAAAATGACCATTGTCTACAAAGACGGCCAGTTCGACGGCAAGCAAACCACTTATTATCCTGACGGCTCGCTGAAGAGCGAAGCCACCTACAAGAACGGCAAGTTGCAAGGCAAGAAACAGACCTACGCCGAGAAGCAGAAGCCGCAAGTTGACAAGAAGGAAATAGACAGCAAGAAGGAAAAAGAGAGTAAAGAGAAAGTGAAGGGCATCCAAAAGGATGTGAAGAAGCCTTGAACCACAAATTCGGATTTGTTGTTTTCATTTTATTGGGCATGGGGCTTTCGCGGCTTCATGCCCAAGATACTATTATGCTCCATGCGGTGGAGGTGACTGCGGAGCGCAACGACATTGAGGCACTGAAACCTTTGGTGGCGAGGAAGTTGGACACGCTTGTGCTGCAATCGAAAAGCACCTCCAATTTGTCGGACTTGCTCATCCAGCATAGTTTCATCAAGACTTATGGGCCGGGTGGCGTATCGACGGCCTCGTTTCGTGGCACGACGGCCAGCCATACTTTGGTGCTTTGGAACGGTTTCCAACTCAACGCGCCCACGCTCGGGCAGGTGGATTTCAGCACGATTCCCGTGTTTTTGGCCGACGACGTGAGCCTCAACTGGGGCAGCGGCACTTCCAACAACAGCGGCGGCTTGGGTGGCACGGTCAACATCGACAACACCAACCATTTCGGCGATGGTTTCCTCCTTGATTTGAAACAGACTTACGGCAGTTTCAACACGCTTGGCAGTTTCGTTACGGTGGGCAACTACGGGAAGACGTTTTCGTTTCGCGTGAAGGCTTACCGCAACTCGTCGGACAACGATTTCGAGTATGAGAATTTGGCCACCATACCTCACCAGCGCATGAAACAGCGCAACGCCGATTTCGTTGACTACGGCGTGATGCCCGAGATGAGCCTGATGTTAAAAAACTGCGTGTTTTCGGTTTCGTCATGGAACCAATGGAACAACCGCAACTTGCCGCCTATCATGCCTAACGTGTTCAACGTCAACTCGGAGGAATGGACGCGGGACAACTTCTCGCGCAAT